>JAYVQJ010001064.1:0-4023 GCA_043777235.1 Planctomycetia bacterium | reverse complement strand
GAGCGGTGACGGCTACGTAGCCATCATCGCTCCGCGTGATGAGCCGAGCGCTTCACACAGCGCAGTTATTTTCTGCGATCGGTATCAGTACTTCGACTGCCTGACTTGCGACGATGTCGGGTGTGACAAGCTCGCTGAAAATATCTGGTGGGCCGGCGCGGCGAAGCGCGGCTTGTCCCACCCTACGGGAACTCAGACAGTCGAAGTACTGTGCTATCGCGGCAGACGGAATTCGGTGCCGGCGGTCTTGTGGGGCTTTTGTTCTGGGGCGACACCGAGTTGTCGAAGTGACTTGTGAATGATTTCGCGGGCGGGAGGCGCGGCGATGTCGCCGCCGAAGTGTTCGCCGCCGCTGGTGGGTTCATCAACCATCACCAGCACGAGGACTCGCGGATTCGCAGCCGGTGCGCCGCCAACGAACGAGCTGACATGCAGTCGGTTCGAGTACTTGCCGGTCTGCGGGTCGCGCTTCTGAGCGGTGCCGGTCTTGCCGAAGACGGTGTAGTCATCGAGCCGTGCCTTCTTACCGGTGCCTCGCTTGATGACTTCGGTCATGGGCGATTCGACAAGCCAACGGCAAACGTCGGAGCTGATCGTGGCGGAGACAACCGGAGACTCCAGTGAACTGTCGGCGTCATCAGCGATCGTCGGCTCTTGCGGAAGCTCACTGGGAAGATCGATTGGCAACTCCGGTTCGATGCGCCGATCGTCGGTGAGATCGAATCGGTCCTCCGAAAGCGTGCGGTCGTCTGGCGGTGTTCGATTCTCCGGGTTGATGGAGTTCAACATCCGGCGCGGATTGGTCTCCGGTGTCTCACGCGGCAGAGTCGGAGTTTCGTTCTCGTTGCTCTCCAGGATTCCGGGGCTCGTGAAATTGCGAACGCGACGTGACACGGATCCCGACTGAAACGCGATTTGTTGCAGCAACGAATCGGCATCGGCAGTACGCTCACCCGGTTTCGGTTTTTCAGCCCACGGTCGGCCAATTGAATGCGACCGACGTGCTCGAACGAGATGCGGACTGATGAGCATTCCGCCGTTGGCCAACGCTCCGTAACCGGTGAGAAGTTGAATCGGTGTCACGGCGATCTCTTGGCCCATCGGGATCGAACCGGTCGAGTACGACGTCCACTTCTTGAGCGGAGCCAACATGCCGGAGAGTTCACCGGGAAGTTCGATGCCGGTGCGGCGGCCGAAGCCGAAAGTGCTTGCGGCTTGAAACAACTCGGCGTTGCCCAGCTTCTGGCCGATCTTAGCCATGCCGATGTTGCTCGACTTCACGAGGACGTCGGTCAGGCTGAGCACTCCGTACTTGTGATGATCGTGCAGCTCGCGGCTGCCCATGCGGTACAGGCCGTTCTCGCAATGAAACGATTCGTCGCGGCGGATGAAGCCGTGTTCCAATCCCCAGCCGACAATCATCGGCTTGAACGTCGAACCCGGTTCCCAGATCGCGGCAATCGCCTGATTCTTCCACGACTCGATGCTGACGTGTGTCAGATCGTTCGGGTCGTAAGTCGGTCGCGACGCCATCGCCAACACTTCGCCGGTCTTCGGATCAAGCACGATCGCAGCCGCGTGCTTCGCTTTCCATTTTTCCATCACGCGGTCGAGTTCCTCCTCGACGTGCATCTGAATGATCGTGTCGAGTGTCAGCGTCACGCTCTGTCCGTGCTGCGGAGCGCGATTGAGATCGGTCTGGACTTCAATGACTCGCAATCGCGAGTCGAGCGTCAGCCGACGATAACCCGACTTCCCGGCCAGCTTCGCGTTCAAGGTTTGCTCGATGCCCCCGCGACCGTTTCCATCGACGTCTCGTCCGCCAAGAACATGCGCGGCGAGCGGCCCTTGCGGGTACTGTCGCAGAAACTCATCTCGGAACCCGAAGAGCTGCGGTCCCTTCTTCGGGGCTTCGAGCGCGTACAACTTCGTGAGCACGTCGTCGTCCGTGATCCGTCGCTGCACCCAGAGAAAATGCTTCTTGCCGTGCGCCGCGATCCGAGCCTGCAACTGATCGGCGTCTTGACCGATCGCCTCGGCAATCGCGCTGACTAACTCCCATTGCTTGGGCTGTTGCGTGAGTTGGCTCGGCACGATGAAAAAACTTTTCGCGGCGATCGACGTTGCCAACACGCGGCCTTCGCGGTCCAGGATGTCCCCCGGCCGAGCGGCGATTTCTTCCCACGAGGTGCTTTGATCTTCGACCTGCGCCGTGAATCGCTGACGGCTGAACCACTGCAACTGCACGAGCCGGCCACCGAGAATCATCCAAAACGTGCAGACCGCGACCACGAGAAATCGCGTTCGCCAAGCGAGCGTCTCATTCGAGGTTCCGGTGGGAGGAAGCGGTGACGTCATGAGTCGATGATCGAATCGATGCGGGTTATCTGGCTGAGATGTCCTTCAGATGCGGCAGTGCGAGCGTGGTTCGCGGGATTGCCAACGGAGAACTCGGTCCTGCTTGCGCGGAGCGGGCCGGCTTCTTCATGTCGCCGCCATGCTCTTCGAGCGATTTGATCGTGCGAGCCGGGGCACCCAGGCGTTGAGCTTGAAGACGCTTCTGCGCGTATTGCTCGACGAGCACGTCCATGCGGTAACGCTGCTGCGAGATCGCGCGACGGTACGTCAGGCTTTGCTTTTCCAAAGCCACGCCGATGACGCTGATGATGACGACCAAGACGATCGCGGCTCCGAACCGAAAATACATGGCAGACCGTTTCGTTTGTCCGACGGACGCTCGTGTCCGTCGCGGGTCGGGCAGTCCGCCACGGCGGACCAACCTCCAAACTCAAGGTCTACCACACGTCGCGGCTAACGCCGGGACTTCTCGGTTTCGACAAGCCGAACCTGGCTGGCATCGTTCGGCAAACGCAGTTCTTGGCCAGGACGCAGATTGTTCGGGTCAGGTAAGCGATCCTGATTACGACTGGCGATTTGGTTCGCACGGGACGCTCGGCCCAAGTGAGCTTGCGCGATTTCGGTGAGCGTGTCCCCTTTACCGACGCGATACCACGGTGCTCCCTGTTCGTCGAAGTACATCCCGGAGGGGAGCGCGGCCGAGACCTTTTTCGTCGCGTGCGGCTTCTCTTCCTTGGCTTCGACAGCCGCCTTCGGCTTGGGAATCAATGTCGCATGCTGTTGTTCGAGAACGCTCTTTGCCGGAGCGGCAATGATCAAGCCCGGTCTCATGCGGCAGGGGTCGGCCACTCGGCTGCGATTGTGCTCGGCCAGCGCGAGGTAGTACTTCTCGGTGCCGTACAACTTCTTGCTGATGACACAGAAGTTGTCACCTTCTTCGATCAGATACTCGCCTTCGCGAAGCAGTGGGTGCTTGGACGTCTTCTTGACCGTCGGCTCTTTGCGAGCGGCGGCCGGAGCCGGCAAGTCCGTGGTTGGTGACGGTTGAGCTTTCGGATCATCGAACCCGGTCGCCTCGGCGAACCGGTCCTTCTGCGCGACTCGGACAGGCTGACGAGCACGCTTTGGCACTGGCTCAAAGTCCTCATTCGGATCGGGACGGTTCTTCGTGGCAACACGCATCGGCTCTTCAAATTCTTTGGCAACAGGCTCCGCCGGCTGCGCGGGTTGCCGGAGCCGAATTGGCTCTGTGGTCTTCGTCAGCGCGGGTTGTTCGAGCTCGGTGTCCTCTTCGATGCCGAGACTGAGTGTCGCCGGCTCACGCTTCGGCTTGGCCGGCGGATCGTTGTCACCGAAGTCCGGCATGTCGCCGGTCGAGGCCGAAGCTTTCGGTTGGTTCCGCAGATTCGAGGGCTTCTTGTCTTCATCGAAGTCGCCAAATTCATTATCCAAAGACATCGGAAGCGATGGCTTCTTTGTGACGACCTTGCGGGCATCCGGATCGGACTGTCCCTCGCCAATGTTGAAGTCATTGTCGTCGAGCAAGTTTCGTTTTGACTTCGCTTTCACGGCGTTCTTGTCGAGATCATCCAACTCAGTCGTCATGACGTTGTTCGGATCGCCGAGCTGATCGCTGTTCGATGCGGGAGTCACATCAGGATCGAC
>JAYVQJ010001063.1:0-4027 GCA_043777235.1 Planctomycetia bacterium | reverse complement strand
GTGCCGGCAGCTCCTGCGGACTTCACGTTGCGCATCGACCGCTCCGATGAACGAGATTTGCAATGTCGAAGTCACACCCGCATCATGCTTGTGCTGTTCGAGACATCCAGGAGAAAACGATGTTGCACCATTCGACCGCATTTCCATTGAATCGTCGTGACTGGTTGCGTGCCGCCTCGGCGGCATCGCTTGGTCTACTTGGACCGTCGCTCTTCGCCGCGCCGCCGAAGCCGAGCAAGGCTCGCATCGCCATCACGCTCGACCTGGAGATGAGCGCGCAGTATCCGAAGCGCGAACAGACCGAATGGAACTACGAAAAAGGGAATCTCGACGACGCGACGAAGCGGTATTCGGTTGAGGCCGCGAAGCTGGCGAAAGAGCAGGGGGGTGTCATCCATTTCTTCTGTGTCGGCCGAGTGCTCGAACATCCGAGCGTCGATTGGCTCAAAGAGATCGCGGCTGAAGGGCACGCGATCGGCAATCACACTTACGATCACGTCAACGTCAAAGCCGCCAAGCCGGAGGAAACGCAGTTCCGGTTTCAGCGAGCACCGTGGCTGGTTGAGGGGCTGACTGCTCGCGAAATTATCGACCGCAACATTCGTCTCACGACGAAGGCGTTAAAATTGCGAGCCGGCATCGAGGCCAACGGCTTCCGCACTCCCGGCGGATTCAACAACGGACTGGTCGATAAGCCGGACGTGCAACAGATGCTGCTCGATCAAGGTTTCACCTGGGTCAGCTCGAAGTACCCGACACATCTTTACGGCAAGGTCGGCGAGACCCCGACCGCCGATGTCTTCGAGAGCATCGTGAAGGCTCAAGCAGACGCTCAGCCGTTCGTGTATCCCAGCGGCCTGATCGAAATCCCGATGAGCCCGATCAGCGACGTCGGCGCGTTTCGCTCGACACGCTGGTCGCTCGATGCCTTCTTGAAGGCGACCCGTTTGGGAATCGAATGGGCGATCGAGCACCGCGCCGTCTTCGACTTGCTCGTGCATCCGTCGTGCTTGGTCGTCGAAGACCCCGACTTCCGGATCGTGCGCCTGATCTGCGAACTGGTCCGCGCGGCAGGCGATCGAGCAGAGATCGTCACCCTGGATCACATCGCGAAGTAGCTCGGTCATTCCATGACCGAGATTCCTCACAGCCAGTGACGCGATCCACTGGGCCGCGAGTCCAGACAGCACGGCTGGCTAATTATTGATATTGGGGAAAATGTTTGGTGGGCACATTTGACGGATTGTCTTCCATCCGCGCCCCGGCTTTGCCATCCGAGCTAAAAAACACGGCCAAGACATAGCACGGATGGCAAAGCCGGGGCACAGATGATCTGAAGACGGAACTCTTTGATGAATCGCTCAACTTCACTCAGAACCAACTTTTAGCCAGCCGTGGGTTGAAACGCTCACCCGCTTGAGTTCACCTCTTGAGCCAATATCATGCGGCCCGATCCTTTCCGCACCGAGGCCCGCATGCCACCTGTTTCTTCACGTCCCGAGCTTTCTGGTCCGCGAGCCATTCCGTTTCAACCGCCGCAGGGTGATTTGGCGTTGCTCGCCGGATCGGCCAATCCGGTGCTGGCTCAGTCGATCGCCAACTATTTGGGCGTGCCATTGATTCCGGGGCGAGCGCACGTCTTCAGCGAAGGGAACGTCTTCGTTCGAGTTCGAGAGAACGTTCGCGGACGGGATGTGTTCGTCATCCAAGGGGTGCATCAGCCGGTCAACGACAACTTCATGGAGTTGCTGTTTTGGATCGACGCGCTCAAACGAGCCAGTGTCTCGCAAGTGACGGCGGTGATTCCGTTCTTCAGTTACTCGAAGGCGGATAAGAAGGACGAACCGCGAGTCAGCATTCGTGCTCGCGTTTGTGCCGACTGTCTCGAAGCGGCCGGCTGCGATCGCGTGCTGACGATGGACCTGCACAGCCCGCAGATTCAAGGTTTCTTTCGCATCCCGGTCGATCACCTTTACGGCCGGCATGTGCTCTGTGACGCGATCACGAAGTTGAACATTCCCGATTTGGTCGTGTGCAGTCCTGACGTCGGGTTCGCGAAGAGCGCGTCGCAGTACGCGAAGATTCTCGGCGTGCCGGTCGTCATCGGAAACAAGCACCGGGCCGATCACGACGAGAACGCGGAGATTCTGGAAGTCATCGGCGACGTCTCCGGCAAGAACGTTGTGCTGGTCGATGACTTCACGATTACCGGCCGGACGTTGATCAGCATGGCGGACGCTCTGAAGCAGCGCGGCGCGAAAGACATCTACGCGGCGGTCACTCATGCCGTGCTCTCGAAGGGAGCCGCTCCGCGCATCGGTGAGAGCCAGATCAAGCAGATGCTGATCACCAACACGGTTGAGACGGCGACCGATCCGTTGCCGCCAAACATGACGGTCGTCTCCGTCGCGCCGTTCTTCGCCGAAGCCATCCGCTCGATCCACGACCGCACGAGCGTCAGTATGTTGTTTCCGGAACCGTGAGCGCGAATTGACAACCGACAAAGTAACCCGCAGCGTTAGCGAGGGAGTCGGGAAATCAAGCGGATGGTCGATCCTCGCTAACGCTGCGGGTTACTTTTTGGAGCTGACACCAACCAAGTTCCCATCATGATCGAGCCCGCTCAAACCTACGAACAAGCGATCGGCTTTCTGTTTGAGCGAACGAATTTCGAGCGGACCCCCGCGTCCGGAAATCAAGATTTCAAAATCAGCCGGATGCGGCGGCTTCTGGAGTTGCTGGGCAATCCACAGGACCGACTCCCCAGCATCCACATCGCGGGAACGAAGGGGAAAGGTTCCACGGCGATCATGCTGGCCGAGATCCTCTCGGCCGCCGGTGTGAGAACGGCGCTTTACACCTCGCCGCACGTCGAAGCTTTTGAAGAACGAATGCAAGTGGCTGGGCAGCGGCCGACTCCTGATCAGATCGTTGAGTTGGTGCAGCGAGTGCAAGTCGCCGTGCAACAATGCGAGTCGGCGGCGCTGCCGTTCAGCCCGACATTTTTCGAGGTCACGACGGCACTGGCCTGGTTGTTCTTTGAGACGCAGCGTGCGGAGATTGTGGTCTTGGAAGTCGGACTCGGAGGCCGCTTGGATTCGACGAACGTCTGCTCGCCGATCGCTTGCGTCCTGACGACGATCAGCCGGGATCACACGCAATTGCTCGGCAGCACGCTGACGCAAATTGCCCGCGAGAAAGCGGGGATTGTGAAGTTGCGAGTTCCGGTCATCAGCGGAGTCCAAGGGAGCGAGGCTCAAGAAGTGATCGTCGGTGTTTGCCGTAGTCAGCAGGCGGAGTTGTGGCAGCTCGGCGAGGAGTTCCGATACGAACACACGCCTCATGAACGGCATACTTCTGACGTTGAGAACTCAGATTTCGGCGCGAGTCGATTCGGCACCGTCACGGTGACAACTCCGACGACACAATGGCCGGCGATGCCACTCACGCTCGCGGGCGAGCATCAAGCTCATAACGCGGCGGTGGCGTTGGCGACGATCGACAAGCTGCGGCAGTTGGATTGGAAAATCTCACCGGAGGCGGCTCGAACGGGAATGTCTCGTGTCCGTTGGCCAATGCGTATCGAAGTGGTCGCGCGGCGGCCGACGGTGATCGTCGATGCGGGGCATAATTGGGAGTCGATCTCCGCGCTGGGGCGAACGATCGCAGAGTCGTTTTCAGACTTGTCGTCCGATCGTCGAGCATCGCGCCGCGTGTTGATCTTTGCGGCCACGAAGGACAAGGACGTTGTCGGCATGGTGAGACAATTGTTGCCTCGATTCGACAGCGTCATCCTGACGCAATATCTCAACAACCCGCGCGCAGTCCCGGTCGAATCGCTGAATCGGATCGTTCAATCGGTCAGCGATCGGCCGTGTCATGTGGCTGCCACGCCGGACGAGGCTTGGCAGCTGGCGCGGCGAATCACGACACCAGACGATTTGATTTGCGTGACCGGTTCGTTCTTCATCGCGGCGGAAATGCGTGATTTGATTTTTCGAGACGTTGAGCGCGGCGGTTTCGGCAC
>JAYVQJ010001062.1:0-4030 GCA_043777235.1 Planctomycetia bacterium | reverse complement strand
TGCCACACGCTGTTCGGCGAAGGCCAAAAAGTCGGCCCCGACATCACCGGCTCGAACCGAGCGAACCTCGACTACATCCTCGAAAACATGCTCGACCCCTCCGCCATCGTCGGCAAGGATTTTCGTTCCACGATCATCGAGACGACCGACGGCCGCGTCGTGAGTGGACTCGTCACCAAGGAAACCGACAGCGCCGTGACCCTCCGCACGATCAACGACACGCTCGTCATCGCGAAAGCCGACATCGAAGCCCGCAAGCTGTCCGAGTTGTCGATCATGCCGGAAGGCCAGCTCAACACGATGACGCCGGATGAGGTGCGCGACCTCGTCGCGTACCTCGCGACTCCGACACAAGTCGCCCTGCGCGGCCCGAAGTCGCCGATCGACGCGAAGACCGGACACGTCCCGAATGCGCTCGAAGGCGAGTCGCTGAAAATCTTGAAAGTGACTTCTGGCAACGCGGCCCCGCAAGGCATGGAAGGCTTCTCTGCCGACAAATGGAGCGGCAACAGCCAACTCTGGTGGACCGGCGGCAAGCAGGGAGCACGATTCGACGTCGAACTGCCGGTGTCAGCCGACGGCGAATTCGTGTTGGAACTCGCGCTGACGAAAGCCCGCGACTACGGCATCGTCCAAGTCCGCATTGACGACGAAACGCTCGGCAGCCCGATCGACTGCTACAACAACCCCGACGTCATCACCACCGGCGTCCTGAACTTCGACCCGCGCAAGCTGACGAAGGGCAATCACAAGCTGACCTTTGAACTCGTCGGCAAGCACGCCGACGCCGTGGGCTTCATGGTCGGCATCGACTATGTGCGGCTGGTCGCTCCGACCGGCAAGTAAGTGTGGCCCGACGTCGCCGACGTCGGGGGTTGCCGATTTCGGCGAAATCGGCCTACATCAAAGCGACATTCCCGCGTCCGCGAAGTCTGGAATAGGATGAGGCCGTCTGACTGGAGGACGAAGCATGACGACTCAAGTGATGGCGACCGTCGTGGACGGCCAGTTGAAATTGGACGAGCCGGTCGAACTACCCAACGACTCGCGTGTGAAACTGGTTCTCGAAGTGGAAGAGACAGAGACAGAGGAAGCTCGCCGCGAGCGAAAACGGCGTGCGCTGGCGGACCTTCTGCGGTTCTCTCGCGAAACCCCCATCAATTCCGGCGGAATGTATTTCACGCGGGACCAGCTTCATGAACGCGATTGATACCAACGTTTTTGTGTATTTGGTTGATGAAGCGGCCGGCGACAAACAGACACGGGCTCAACAATTTGTCGATGAACTTGGCAATTCATCAGCGGAAACAGTTCTGTTATGGCAAGTCGCCGCCGAGTATTTGAACTGCATGCGTCGATGGGAAATGACCGGCCGCAGTACCCGTGCGAAAACGGTTGAGTCCTTCGAGAAGCTGGCGAGCGCGTACGATTTGGTTCTTCCTGCTCGGATGATTTTGCATACTGCCCTCGATCTCACCGCCCGCTACTGCTTGTCGCATTGGGACAGTCTCTTGGTGGCGGCGTGCATTGAGGCCGGCGTGACGACGCTCTACAGCGAGGACATGGCGGACGGAGCGGACTACGACGGCGTGCGGATCGTCAATCCGTTTCGGCAAGCAGCGTCACCAGCCACGTCAAATCCCGAAGAGCTTCAGCAGCCAGTTGCCGATGAGCGCGACGATCAGCACCCAGCCGCAGGCGGTTGACCAAGTGGAATCGCCGTAGCGTCGGGCCGGAAGCCAGGCCAGTCTTGAGGCGACTCGATACGGAATTTGCATCAGCACCGCCAGCGCCATCAGCGGTGCGACTCGGTTGAGCGCGATCGCGCTGGACCAATCGCCGGCGGCCAGGCGAATGAATCCGCGTGTCAGTCCGCAACCGGGACATTCGACGCCGAACCACAACCGCGAGCCGCACATTTCCGGTGCGGGCATACGGTTGAAACCAAGAAACGCGACTCGCTGATCCGGTCGGACTCGCAAGGCGAACGACAACACGATCACGGCCAGCGAGATCCACAACAGAGTCAGGTCGCGACTGCGACGGCGGGCTTCGTGAACTTCGTACATGTCGTCGGCGACCAGTGTCGGCAGAGTGTCGGATTCAGACATGATCTCGTTCCCATACTGATCCGTAGACCGGTCGCTCTTCTGTGTCCTCTGTGGTGAATCTTGTCCTCTTGATTTCACCACAGATTCATTTCACCACAGAGGGCACAGAGAACCGCAGGCTCGTTCCTGACCCCTGCCAGGAGACTACTCGTCGCCGATCGGCTTTTCATCGGTCGTGGGCTTTCGCGCGGCCCACTGAATGGCTCGCTCGATCAGATGTCCCAAGCCTTTGGTCTGTTCCGGGTGCGGACTGAAGCAGACGACTCGGCCTTTGTGATAGGTGCCTGAAGCGATGGCGGTGCAGCCGCGCATGACTCCGCTGCGGGCACCGTTCTTGGCGACTTCGGTATCGAACTTCGCGAGGTCATCGTAGTCCGGAACATTGGGATTCTCGGCCGGCGCGAGCAGTGGGCCTTGGTGATAGTAGATCGAAAGCTGCTTCTGATCGACGCCGAAGAACTCGCGGCCCTGCGGCGTCAGGCCGATCTTCACGGTGCCGTGTCCGCGGTCCCAATGTTTCCGGTCGACGATCTTCGCATCTAAGATATCAAGCGACCAACCATACTCGCACGTCGCGAGATACGCTCCGGCACAGATGCCGACGTAGCCGCCTCCCGCTTCGACAAACTCGCGAATCTTCTGACGCCCCTCTTCGCCCAACGCTTTACCTTGGATCCCGCCATCGCCGCCCGGCAGGATCAACACATCGCAACCGATCAACTTGCCATCGCGGATGTCGTCTTCATCCACATCGCGGACCTTCAAATTCGGTTGCTTCTCCAACAGGTTGAGCAACCTTTCGGAAACGCCGCCGGTTCCCTTTCCTTGGTAGAGAGCTGCGGTGATTGTTGCCATCGGTTTCGGCGGCTTGGCCCGCGCTTGTTTGCCAGGCATGTCGAGGTACTGGTCCGCGTACTCGGCGATGGCGTCGGTCAACGTCTTTGCCGTCTTTGGTCGAGCGGCCTTGGTGCGGAAGTTCGAGCCGAATTCGAGCTGCATCGCGTCGATGCCGAAGCCCTGATGACTGCCGTAGGTCTGCACGATGTAGCCGCCGCTATAGCTGGGCTTCTCACGCTCGTCGAGCGAATCGGGAAACACCGTCCAGCCCTGCGACTTCAGTAGTCCGAACAGACTCGTGTCGCCGGTGTGAGCCTCTTCACCGAATCGCTCGCGGAGCAGCGTGACCGTCTTTCCATTTTGTGTGCCGCGAAAGACCGTCTCCTTCGCCGTCCCCTGCCCATGCAAATCGAGCAACAGCCCTTTGCGAAATTTCTGTTGCACGTCGCGGCAGTAATCAGTCAGCGCCGAGTGATAAGCGTCGTAGACCGGCTTTGCGTCCGCATCTTCGTAAGCGATCTCCGGCGGACGATTCGGATCGAGGAACTTACGATTCGAGCGAGCGACCACGAAGTACGGTTTCTTGCCGAAACGCTTCTCGATCGACTCGGCCAGTTGCTGAGCCAACTCTTCGGTCCCCGTATCACGCTCGATGACGAAGCCGCTCCCTCCCGTCGGCAGTCCTTCCCCTTTGCGAACCGCGACATCCGGCACCGCTAAATTTCCGCCATGCGGAGCCGACAAAATAATCGGCAACTCCCCCGCTTGAGTCCGCACGAACCGCGACGGCTCATCGCACATCGCGATCGTCGTGAACTCACCCAACAATAATGCCAGCGCAATGAGCCGAATCTTCGAGAGCCACATGATGCCCACTCCGACCTCTTGGTTGGTTTGTTGTCACCACCGCAGAGCATATCACCGAAGTGAAACAGTTCGACTGTCTGAGTTCCCGAAATGTAGGGTGGGACCAGCGCCTGTCATTTACACACAACGTATCGACATTTTTCTGGAAAGCCTCGCAACGACGCGAAACTTCGGCACGGCATTTGCGCCCGACAGAGCAATGGAAATTTCTCTGT
>JAYVQJ010001061.1:0-4039 GCA_043777235.1 Planctomycetia bacterium | reverse complement strand
GCAGTCTCACCGTGTCGGGCAAAACAAACATCGCCCGTACCACGCACGCTCATCGTCTGCGCAGAGAACATGGCAAAGTGAAGACGACAGTGCCATTCAGTCCTGACCCCTTTCTTCCCCTTTCTTCTGCCCAGATGAGACTTCATCACCCCAGCATTCAGCGGGCGAAGTGGCTGCTCGTGGCCAACAGCGAAGAGCCAGCCAGAGGCAATACATTGCTGGCCAACCGAAGAACAGGAACCCAAACAAGGGGAAGAATGGCGGCGCGGGGCCGTTTTGTTGCGGCGGCTGAAATCGACTAAAAACGAACACGAATACCAGGAATCCCAGCCACACTGAAGTGGCAAGAATCGCGGTACCACATAACGACCGAAAGCGATTCCAACGGCCATGACAGACGCTCTCCCATCGTTGTTCGCGTCGCGCCTGATGGATGGTCGGGTCCATCCAGACTCGCACTCGTCCCCGAAGGACTCGCCGGAATGCTTTGCAAGACGCGATGACTCCGAGAACCAATCCCACAACAAGGATGACCAACCCCGCGATGCCAACGTCTGCGAGCAGCAGACGGTTTTGGATCGGACCTTTGAGAACGACGACCCAAATGCCATCCAAGGCGATCAGCCCCACGTTCACGAGCACTGTGGACCATGCCACTTTGAGTAAGCTACTGGTGAGGTAGCACCATCGCAGTGCTTCCCCGCGCGAACGATTTGGATCGTTCCATAACCAGGTTGCTGTCCGAAAATCTTCCAAACCAAACTTGAGGCACCCGACGATCGCGGCCACGACCGGATTCGCGAGCCACTCGAAAAGCAATAAACCAGCCAACGGAAACAGCCAAGTCCACCACTCCCGACGCCGTAAACCCGACGGACGATTACCGGATTCGTCGATAACGAACAGATTGCCCGCAGAATCGTGGTCGGGAATCATGGCTGCCATTCGATTGCATTCCATCAGCGTGTCGGAACATCAAGACTCCACCCATTCTTTCTGTCCCTTGTTTTGCTCGTTCATATTCTCAAACCTATTTGAGCCGAGATTTTGCAATCTCAAGCCGCTTTGTTTCAATTGCACTTAGGCGATCGGAAAGCGACTCGTATAGTTTCTTCACTCGATCAAAGTCTTTCTTTTGCCAAGCGTCCACTGCCTGTGCCCGCACACTGCAATCCTCTTCGTGTTGCAGCCAATTCCGCGACATTTGATTGCGGCGCGCGCGAAACCTTTCGTAAGTGGATTCGTCTCCCACTAACAAATCTGAGCCGCGTTCTCTCAATACGCGAGCGAACTCAACGATAGTGTTCTCCATCGCATCGGCGAATTCGTTCCGCCATTTCCAATCGTCCAATCGTCCGTCATGTGCAAGATCACCTAGTTCTACCGGACACGTTTCGTCAATATCTCGAATGCCGAACCCCAGCTTCACTTCGAAATCCGGCGCACCGAACGTCATCACGACAAAAACACGTTCTGAGAAAAACCTCACCATTTCCCCACCTTCTGTGTCCGCAGCTTCCGGCGGTTGAAAGCCGAAAACTTCCGTCAAGAAATGTAGGTGCGATCGACACAAATCCGCAAAACGAGACATGGCGGCTTTCAATCCTTCGTGCGCTCCGAATTCAAACTACCAAACGTGGACATACCAAAAAATGTAATGCGACGATAATATATCTTGCATAGTATCGCTATCGCTATCGGACGGACAAAAGGGGTCAGGTCTATTTGATCAATTCACAGGCTCTCCGTGGCCGGAACTTTTGTACTACGTCGCTTCGTACTCCGCTCCGAGCCACGCAAACGGGCGAATGCGGTGCCCAAGAAACTGGTATTCGCTGTCGAACGAATAGCTCACAACAACCGCCAGATCTTCGGCGAGCGCGGTCACGGCGTCGTTCTCGGAGCCTCCGGCTCCGCTGCGTGGGGCGAGCACATCGTTGCTGGCACCGCCGTCGAGAGTGTCGATGCCGGAGCCACCGACCAGCGTGTCGTTGCCTTCGAGACCGAGCAGTGAATCGTTTCCCGCGCCGCCGCTGAGCTGATCGTTCCCTTTGCCTCCTCGCAGGACATCGTTGCCGAGTTGGCCGAAGAGCACATCATCGCCGTCGCCGCCATCCAGCACGTCGTTGCCGCTGGCTCCGAGTAGGTGATCGTTGCCGAATCCTCCGATCAATGAATCGTCGCCGGCTCCGGCATTGAGCGTGTCGTCCCCGTCGCCACCCTCCAGGCTGTCGTTGCCGCCGCCGCCGAGCAGCAGATCGTTGCCGCCGCCGGACAGCAGTCGGTCGTTGCCGTCGCCTCCGTCGAGCAGATCGTCCCTAACACCGCCCCTCAGAGTGTCGTTGCCGTCGCCACCGATCAACGTCACCGACGCCAGTATCCGAGACGCATCCAGCGAATCGTTTCCCGCTCCACCGTTCAGCGACAACGGAACCGAACTCGCCGCACCGACGAACGAGTCCACCTTGCTTCCGCCGACGAGATTCTCGAAGCCATCCCACTTGAGAATCTTCACCGACGATGATGACGTGTCTTTGTACTGCTTGCCGGCCAGATCCCACGTCGCGTTGACGTTCAAACCAACGAGCGTGTCGCTGCCGGAACCGCCAATCAGGGACTCGACCACCAGGAACGAGCCGCCCAACCGTTGCTCGTTTCCGTTGAACCCGGTCGTCGTGCTGTTCGTCAACGTGACCTCACGACTTGCCGCCGAGTTCGAGAAGTCGATGACATCCAGTCCCGCGCCGCCATCAAGCACTCCGCTGAATTCCGCGCCGTCTCCGATCACGAACGCATCATTGCCGCCCGCACCAGCGAGCGTCTCGAAGCCATTGAACGTGACGCCGCTGATGTTCGCCATCGTGACGCCGGACGACGTCACTTGGAACACGTCGCCGAACGTGTTCGAACCTTGCAGCTTGTCGTTGCCATCACCGGCTTGAATCGACTCGAAGCCCACGACCGCCAGGCCGTTGAGAGTCACCGTGCCGCGAGTCGCGTCCGCGAGCACCGTGTCATTGCCGGAGGTCGCCGTCAGCGAATCGGTGAATGCTCCGCCGCCGCCGGAAATTGTCTCGAAGTTCACAAACAGTGTCGTCGACCAACCGATCACGCTAAGCCCCGTCGTGGAAAGCACGAACGAGTCCGCTGCGGAATCACTGGCTTGCAGGCTATCAGTCCCAGCACCGCCGTTGACCAATTCAAAGCCAAGCAGCGTCAGTCCGTTCCACATCACGACACCGGGCGATGTCAGTTGGAACAGATCGCTCCCCGTCGTACCGAGCAGCGTGTCCGCCGCGCTTGTACCAAGCAACGTCTCGATGTCAGCAAGTCCCTTCATCGCGTTCGCCGACATCGTGAACGCACCGCTGAAACGGAACGTGTCAAAGCCCGCACCGCCATTCACCGAAGCACCTGTCGGAGAATCATCCAACACGTCATCCCCCGCCCCGCCGCTCAGCAAATCGTTGCCGCTGCCACCGATCAGCAGATCGTTACCCGCTCCGCCGTCGAGACTGTCGGCTCCGATTCCGCCAATCAAAGTGTCGCTGCCGCCGTCACCAACGAGTATCGCCGCGCCCGAAAATGCCGAGGCATCGATCACATTGGCCGAACTGCCGCCGGTCAAACAGACTTTCTCGACATTGATCAGCGTGTCTTCGACCACTCCGCCAAATGCGAGCGACGAATTCGTCACCGTCATATCAACGTCGCGAGTTTCGGTAACGCAATCGCTCGCCACTCCGCCGATCAACACGTCCTGTCCGAGTCCACCCGTGAGCGTATCGTTTCCTTCGCCACCATCGAGCGTGTCGTTGCCGTCACCGCCGATCAGCAGTTCGTTTCCGCCATTGCCAGTCAGTTGATCCGCTCCGCTTCCACCGCGCACCACCAAGATGCCAACCAATGCTCCGACTCCGGTCCCGCTCTGCCCTTTGAGGTTCACGCTGACCGCCGTGTCGAACGCCGAGTAATCGAGAACATCGCGACCGCCGCCCCCTTCGATCCGCGCGATCGAACCGCTCGGCAGAATCGCAAA
>JAYVQJ010001060.1:0-4043 GCA_043777235.1 Planctomycetia bacterium | reverse complement strand
ATTTTGACGGCGGCAATTCTCGGCCCGCGCACGATGGAGCAGTTCGACGACAACTTCGGAGCGCTCAACGTCACGATCACCGCCGAGGACGAAGCCTTCATCGACAGCGTCATCCCGCCCGGCGAGCACAGCGGCAAAGGTTTTCAGGACGTCGCGTATCCGGTGACAGGACGGCCAACGTAGCTGGCCGTGCTGTCGGATCGCTGACCAGCCACGAAAAGTCATGGCGGCATACCAACCCGACGCACAAGCGAGGCCATCGTTACGTCGGAGCCATGAACAATCCGGGCGAGGCTGTTGCCGCATCCGCCGAGTTTTTGCAGGACGATTCGGTGGTCGTCATCGCCATTGGTGCGATAGAGTGTTGATCGCTTTTGGAACCTATTGAGGCCGTGCAGTGAACGACGCGAACGATTCCCGACCTTCAGAGCCAGCGGGCGTTTCGTCGTCGAAGACCGACCCGAACGAAGTGCCGGCGGCGGCGGCCGACACCGACGCTCAGACGTTCGTGCAGAAGACGCTTTCCGAGTCGGGGACGGAAGGCCGACAGGTCAGCCCATGGGCGTCCGGGTCCGTGACGATTGGCTCGATGCTCGGCCCGTACCAGATCGTGCGGAAGCTGGGGCAGGGGGGCATGGGGGCCGTGTATGAGGCTCGGCATACCAAGCTGAAGAAGACGGTGGCGGTGAAGGTCTTGCCGCCGGAGACGATGAAGTCGGCGGTGTTGATCACGCGGTTTGAGCGGGAGATGGAAGCGGTCGGAGCACTCGATCATCCCAACATCGTGCGATCGATGGATGCCGGCGAGTTCAACGGCACGCATTTCCTCGTCATGGAATACGTCGATGGCTCGGACCTGTCGGTGTTGGTCAAAGAGCACGGCGTCCTCTCCGTGTCCGATGCGTGCGAAGCGATCCGCCAAGCCGCGCTCGGCTTGCAGCACGCTCACGAGCACGGCCTCGTACATCGCGACATCAAGCCGTCGAATTTGCTCGCTTGTAGTTCCGCCTTCAGGCGGTCTGACGGAACCGCACCGCCTGAAGGCGGAACTACGAACATCAAAATCCTCGACCTCGGCCTTGCGCGGCTGGGGGGCGATGACAACGACCACGCCGGACTCACGTCATCGGGACAGATGCTCGGCACGCCGGACTACATGGCTCCGGAGCAATGGGACGACACCCGCTCGGCCGATGCGCGAGCCGACTTGTACTCGCTGGGTTGCACGCTGGGATTCTTGTTGATCGGCAAAGCTCCGTTCGACAACGGCAAGCAGCGATCGTTCCTGCACATCATGAAGGCGCACTCCGATGCCCCGCCGCCCGATCTGAGTGTGCTTCGTCCCGACGTCCCCGCCGAACTGAACGCGCTCTTCCAACGCCTGCTCGCCAAGAAACCCGAAGCCCGTTTCCAATCCGCCACCGAAGTCGCGCAAGCGCTGGAGGTATTCCTCCACCAGCACGACGCGCCAGCGAGTGGCCGCGAACGTAGCCCTCACGCTCCGCGTGAGGAAAGCCGAACGTCCATCGACGCAGATCGCACGCCCGACTCGCAAGCCACGACCGACATCACTCGCGCGCCCGGCTCACCTGTCGCGGAGCGACAGGGCGACATTGACTCCCACACCACAAGCATCATGACACCGCGCCAAACCTCGCGCCGCCCCAGCCGAAGAGTCTGGTTCATCGCCGGCAGCCTGCTCGCGTGCGTCGTGCTCGGCGGAATCATTTTCAAGATCACGACGGCCCCCCGTAGCCGAAGTCGCCAGACTTCGGACCATTCAACGTCCGACCCGACCAACGCCGCGTCCGACCGAAGTCTGGCGACTTCGGCTACGAAGACGGCGAACGCCGGCTGGCACGGTTGGCCCGCCGATGCACCGGCACCGGCGATTGCTCCGTTCGATGCCGAGCGAGCCAAACAACACCAACGCGCGTGGGCCGAGTACTTGAAGCTGCCGGTCGAATACACCAACAGCCTCGGCATGAAGTTCGTCCTCATCCCGCCCGGCGAGTTCACGATGGGCAGCACGGCGCAGGAGATCGAAGAGACGCTCAAGGACGTTGGCGATCAGCAACACTCGCAGGATTTCATCAAGAGCGAAGGGCCTCAGCACAAGGTCATTCTGACGAAGACCATCTACTTGGGCATTCACGAGGTAACGCAGAAAGAGTACGCCGCCGTGATGGGGATGAACCCGTCTCACTTCTCCAGCACCGGAGCCGGCAAGGAGACCGTGACGAACCTCGACACGCAGAACCATCCGGTGGAAATGGTGAGCTGGAACGATGCGGCGGAGTTCTGTGCCAAGCTGAGTCAGAAGGACGAACTCAAGTCGTTCTACTTCCGCGCGGGCGAGACGGTGACTCCGTTGGCGGGGACCGGCTACAGGCTGCCGACGGAAGCCGAATGGGAATTCGCTTGCCGTGCCGGGACGACTACGAAGTTCTGGACCGGCAACAACGACGACGACTTGGTTTGGGCGGGCTGGTTTGGGACGAACTCCGGCGGTCGCACGCACGCGTCAGGAGAGCTGAAGGCCAATCCGCTAGGACTGTTCGACACTCATGGCAACTTGTGGGAGTGGATGGAGGATGGATGGGAGCCGACGTACTACGGGCAGTTTTCTGCAAAGCCCGCAATCAATCCAAGTAGACCATTCGTAGCCGATACCCAGCGAGTGCTCCACGGCGGTAATTGGGTCAACCCTGTGTTCTTCTGCCTAACCTCTCGTCACGTAGCTCGCAGTCCTGCGGATCGTGATCACGGAATTGGTTTCCGCGTCGCGTTGCCCGCCGATGCGGTGAAGGAGTCACTGAAGCGGCTACGGGTCGCTGCGGGTCGGGCGGCACCGCCGAGTTCTGACGACCCCATCGACTTCGCCGCCGAACGCCAGGCGGCCGAGCGACTGTTGCGGTTGGGCAAGGGGAGGGTGTTCCTCGCCAACAAGGATCAGCAATGGATCGTTGAGTTGAAGGCACCGCTGCCGGTCGAGCCGTTCTGCATTCTCGAAGTGAATTTTGAAGGCGCGGACGTGACGGATGAAGACCTCGCGGTCCTCGCAGGTTGTCGCGCGTTTTACAAAATCAATTTGGGTGGAAACCGGCAAGTCACCGCAGCGGGATTGAGGAAGCTGGGGCCACAGCCATTTCTCAAGGAACTCTTCATCGGGGAAACCAACATTGGGAACGACGCGATCGACTGGCTGGCGAACGCGCCCATGCTGATGAGCCTTAACGCAGGCTACAATCCGATCAATGCTGAGGGTTGGGAGACGTTGCCACCGTGCAACGCGCTGCGAGGGCTTGATACGTCGGGTCAAGTGGGCGATGCGGGGCTGCGTCGTATCGTCGAACAGTGTCCTGAACTGCGATCTCTGTTGTTGTGGGATGGGACGATTGCGGACCTCAGTCCGCTAGCCCGCCTGATGAGACTGAGGTCATTACACACCGGACCAAATTCGCTGAGTGAAAGCGGGATCGAGACGCTTCTCAAGCTGCCGGTCTTCGACGAACTCAAGGTGGAAAATACCGACGCAGCGGGCTTGCAGCGGTTGCGGCGGCTGTCATCAAAGTTGACTCGTTTTAGCTTTCGAAATAATGGTGGCAGCACGATTGGGAGCAGCGCGGACTGGGCTGCTGTCACTGAGATGACGGGGTTGCTTGAGTTATCTATTGGCGGTGACGTTGCAATTGATGGTGCCGCACTCCATCGCGTCGCCGCGATGAAGAACTTACGCCGATTCACTGTCAATGATGACTCCAACGGCAAAGCCAAGTTCCGCGCCTTCACGCCCGATGACGTCGCCGCATTCCGTCGTGAACGGCCTGATGTGGAACTCTCGATCAGCGATCAGAGCTACCCCGCGTTGTCGGACTGGCCGGGGAAGTTTGAGGGGAGCACCCGCATCGCCGACTGGACCGAGTTGCCGCCGGGTGGCCCCACTCCGGCCATCGGCACATTCTCGCCAGACATCGCGCAGCAGCGGCAAGAGGAATGGGCCAAGCACCTCCAGCAGCCCGTCGAGATCGAACTCGACGTCG
>JAYVQJ010001059.1:0-4047 GCA_043777235.1 Planctomycetia bacterium | reverse complement strand
TTCTCGGCAACGTCCCGCAGGCGTTGACTCTGATGAACTTCCCCATCGTGACCAACGCTCTGCGAGCAGACGGCAACACCCGGCTCGGCCTGATTCTGTCGAACAATCAGAATGACGATGACGCAATCGCCGAGCTGTACCTCTCTTTCTTCGCCCGCGATCCGTCGAAAAAAGAGCTGTCGATTGCCACCGAGTACATCAAACAAGTCGGTAACCGCCGCGAAGCGTTCGAAGACCTTGCCTGGAGTTTACTGAATTCGAGCGAGTTCATTTCCAAGCGATGATTTGTGTTTCGTCCTTTGTGTTTTGTTCTTTGCAAAACACAAAACACCAATGACCAAGGACATTCCCATGCTCAGCCTTCACGAACAAATCCGCATCACATCGCGCGGCTTCAGCCGTCGCGGGTTCTTGCACACGGTCACTGCTGGAGCGGCTGCGGCCGGCACGCTCAGCTTGCGGGACTTGATGAGCCTGCAAGCGGCGGAACTCAAGAAGCAGGGTAAGTCGATGATCCTGCTCTGGATGAATGGAGCTCCGAGCCAATTCGAGTCGTTCGATCCAAAGCCGGACAACGCGGAAGTCACCGGCGAGACGAAAGCCATCGCCACCAATGTCCCCGGCATTCAAATCGCCAACGGCTGGGACAACGTCGCCAAAGTGATGAACGACGTCGCCCTCATCCGTTCGCTGACCAACAAGGAAGGTCAGCACCAACGCGCGACGTTCCAAATGCACACGGGCTATCTCCCATCGAGCAGCGTCAAATATCCGTCGCTCGGCTGCAACATCGCGAAGATGCTCGCCGATCCGGAGCGCGAACTCCCGGCGGTCGTCTCGGTTGGTCCGTCCGAAGGAGCCGGATTCCTCGGCGTCGATTACGAGCCGTTCGTCGTCGATCGCGCGGGAGAACTTCCTCAAAACATCGCCACCTCTGCCAGTACCGAACGCTTCAATCGCCGAGTCGGTTTGCTCGACCAGATCGAAAAAGAATTCTCCGACCGAGGTGGCCAAGTTGTCGCGACGAATCACAAGCAACTTTATTCGAAGGCCTCGAAACTTGCTCTCAGCCCGGAAGTCAAACGCTTCCAGTTCGACGATGAATCACCGACCACTCGCGATCGCTACGGCAGTTCCGAATTCGGCAAAGGCTGTCTGCTCGCGCGACGCATGGTTGAATCGGGCGTACCGTTCGTTGAAGTGAGTTCGCGCGGCGCTCCGGGAGCTGGCGGCAATTGGGACACGCATCAGGACGTCTTCAGCCGCACGGCCTCGTTGATTCAAGCCACCGATCCCGGCATGGCCGCGCTCATCAGCGATTTGAAAGAACGCGGCACGCTCGACCGCACGCTCGTCGTCTGGATGGGCGAGTTCGGCCGCACTCCGAAGATCAATCCGCGCGGCGGCCGGGACCACTACCCGCGCGTCTTCAACGCTGCGATCGCCGGCTGCGGCATCAAGGGGGGCCAAGTCATCGGAGCCTCGACGAAGGACGGCAGCGCGGTCGATCACGATCCGGTCACCGTTCACGATCTGTTCTCGACGATCTGCAAAGCCCTCGATGTCAATCCAGCTCATGAAAATATCAGCCCACTCGGCCGCCCGATCAAGATCGTCGACGGCGGCAAACCGGTGACAAAGTTGTTTTCGTAATCGCGGCACGAGGCGCACGACGCACTTTGCGATTTGCCCTGTCCCCATCCCACCACACTCGGGGTCTGTCGATTGAAGGCACGTTCGCAATCACTCGATTGCAGTGGCTGCTAAGTCGATCCGCCGAGACAAGTCGGCGAGTCACTCCGTAACTCGAAGATTCCAGCGAGGCGTTGCCTCAGACCATCACCCGGAACGCGCTAGCGTCCGGTTCGGAATGTCGATCGACTCTTGAACCGGACGCAAGCGTGTGCCGGCTGATTTAACAAAGCCTCATTTGCTGCCGCGTGGAGAATAAGGCTGACTCATTACGAGTTCGACTGTCTGACTTGCGAAGAAGTAGGGTGGAACAAGCTCGCTTCGAGCGCCGGTCCACCAGAAAGCCCGCTGAAAATATCTGGTGGGCCGGCGCGGCGAAACGCCGCTTGTCCCACCCTACGTTAGTCAGACAGTCGAACGTGTGACCCACCGTGAAATCAGCGTGACCAGACCGCTATGCTACGCCGGTTCTGAAATCCTGCCGTCAACGACTATCGAACGTATTATGCGGAATCGAGTTCGGTTTCTTGTCTGTGCTGCCGTTTGCCTGCTGACCGCCGTGGCTTCGGCCGCCGATGAAACCATCGGCATTGAGTTCTTCGAGAAGAAAATCCGTCCGGTGCTGGCCGAGCACTGTTACCAATGCCATTCGGCCGACGCGAAGGCGTTGAAGGCGGGCTTAATGCTCGACAGCCGCGACGGCTGGAAGCGCGGCGGGGATTCGGGGCCGGCGATCGTGCCCGGCAAGCCGAACGACAGCCTGCTCATCAAGGCGTTGAAGTACGAAGACGGCATGGAAATGCCTCCGAAGGGAAAGCTTCCGGAAGAAGTCGTCGCGGACTTCGTGAAGTGGATCGAACAAGGTGCCCCCGACCCGCGCACGGCTCCGGCGAAGGCCATCGCTCGGCGCGAGATCGACATCGCAGCCGGCAAACAATTCTGGTGCTTCAAGCCGATCGGATCGCCGATTGCTCCGGCGGTGATGAACAAGACATGGCCGCTGTCAGAAATCGATCGATTCATTCTCACCAAGCAAGAGGCTGCGGGACTTCATCCTGTTGGCGACGCGGATCGAGCGACGTGGTTGCGTCGCGTGTCGTTCGATTTGATCGGCTTGCCGCCCACGTTGGCTGAGATCGACGACTTCGTTTCGGATACCTCGCCGGACGCTCGCGAGCAAGTCGTCGATCGGCTGCTGGCCTCGCCGCACTTCGGCGAACGCTGGGGACGACACTGGCTCGACATCGCTCGGTTCGCGGAATCGAGCGGCGGTGGTCGATCGATGATCTTCCCGGAAGCGTGGCGGTATCGCGATTACGCGATCCGTTCGTTCAACGACGACAAGCCGTTCGATCGCTTCGTGCTCGAACAACTCGCGGGCGATCTGTTGTCGTTTGAGTCGCCTCGGCAGCAGGAAGAGCAACTCGTCGCGACCGCGCTGCTCGCGTTAGGCCCGACGAACTACGAAGAGCAGGACAAGCTCGCGCTGGAATTCGACGTCATCGACGAGCAGATCGACACGCTTGGCAAAGCGCTGCTCGGCATGACGATCGGGTGTGCTCGCTGTCACGATCACAAGTTCGATCCAATCCCGCAGCGCGATTACTACGCGCTGGCGGGCATCTTCCGCAGCTCGCACTTGCTGATTCACGACAATGTCTCGAAGTGGGTCGAACGCCCGCTGCCGATGTCGCCCGAACTGGCCGCCGCCGTGAAGCACCACGAGGTCGCGGTCGCGGACCTCAAGAAGCAAATCGACGCCGCGAAGGCCGACGAGAAGCGACTCGCTGCCGCCTCGAAAAAGAATGGAGCCGATGACGACGATGCACCGGGCACGCCGCGCGGACCAATTGACCTCAAAGCGTTCGCCGGGATCGTGCTGGACGATGCCGACGCGAAGAAGGTTGGCGATTGGACGAACTCCCAATTCAGCAAGCACTACATCGGCGACGGTTACTCGCATGACGGCAACAAAGACAAAGGCCAGAAGACGCTGACGTTTTCTCCGACCGTTCCGAAGCCCGGAGTGTACGAAGTCCGCCTGGCCTACAACGCCGGCGACTCGCGCGCGACGAACGTGCCGATCGAAATTCTGGACCTCGACGGCGAGCACGATCTGAAGATCAATCAACGAGTCGCACCGCCGATCGACCACCGGTTCGTGTCGCTCGGCAAGTTCCGCTTCGATGACTCCGGTCAGTGGTACGTTCTCATCAGCAACGAAGGAACCGACGGTCACGTCATTGTCGATGCGTTGCAACTGCTGCCAGTCGATCCTGCCCAGGCGAGCGGGGGACGTCAGTCCCCCGGTGCTTCGTCGAAGGACAAGTCATCGAGTCCGTCCACCGGGGGGCT
>JAYVQJ010001058.1:0-4053 GCA_043777235.1 Planctomycetia bacterium | reverse complement strand
CGTCCCTCGGTTGGGCGATTGCCGGTGGTGCGACGTTCGTTTATTTGCTGTTTTGTCTGTTCGCGGATCGTCGAGTGCTCGAAGCGAATCGCTGGGAGATGGCCGGCTGGTTGATTGGCTTGGTGGTCGTCGGCGCGGTGTGGCATGGTGTCGCACAAGAGTGTCCGCCGGACCCGTATCGGCTCAGCAAAACGAGTTGGGTGCTGTGGTATCGCGGCACGCAAGGCTATTACGAAGAGGCGAAGGGCAGGGCGACCCAAGAGCCGGATTATCTCGCGACATACGCTGATCGAATGCGAGAAGGTGACGTGCTGCACTTCGGCACGCATCCGCCCGGTTTCATTTTGTTGCACAAGTCGATCATCGGGTTTGTCACTCGCTTTCCGAAGGTGCAGGCTTGGTTGCTAAATTCTCAACCCGATTCTGTGCGAGCCGGCTTGGATGTGATCGCCGACAATTCCGCACGCTCGAAAATCTCGTTCACGGACGTGGATCGCGCGGCCTTGTGGCTGTCGAGCTTGCTTGCCGCGCTGGCGGCGATGAGTACCGTCGTGCCGTTGTTCTGCTTGCTGCGTCGGACTTGTGGGCGAGAAGTGGCTTGGCGAGTCGTTTGCTTTTGGCCGTTGGTTCCCGCTCTGGCGGTGTTCCATCCGGTGTCGGATTTGTGGTTGCCGTTTATCGGGACATTGTTTCTCGCGACATGGGGCCGAGCGTGGTCGCATCGTTCGTGGCTGTTCGGTTTGTTGGCTGGCGTCGTGATGTTTTATGGAATGCGGCTGAGCCTCGCGCTGCTGCCGGTCGCGTTCCTCGCCGCGATCTGGACGCTCGCCGATTTTCTGTTGGGTGAAGCCACCGAGTCGCTCACAGTTCGTTCGCGGGAACTCGCCGCCTGCGTTGTCGCGGCACTGGCGAGCTTCGGGCTGTTGGTTCTGATGACGAGTTGGATGTGGTCGCTCGATCTGCCGGCGGTCTGGTTGCAGAACCTTCGCAATCATGCCGCCTTCTATGACAAGCCGGAATTTCAGCGGACGTACTCGTCGTGGTTGCTCGTCAATCCGATCGAGTTGGCTCTCGCGGCGGGAACTCCAATTTTTCTGTTCGCTGTTTCGACGTGGCTGAGCGGCACGAAAGGAAGTCTGCGTTCTGGCCGCTCGCTGGCGAGTTTTCGACTGTGGTGCTTCGTGACACTGGCTGTGCTGTGGTTCAGCGGCAAGAACTCTGGCGAGACCGCTCGCTTGTGGATTTTTCTCTTGCCGTGGTTGTTCTGGGTCAGCGGTCGCGAACCGGAAATCACTGCCAAGATCGTCAACGGCCCCGGTCAGACTTTGCCGGAATACACGGGCACTCCGGCTCGCGGTTGGCTGGCGTTGCTCGTGCTGCAAGCGATTGTTTGCGTCGCGACCGTCAGCCGAGTCGAAGGATTTGATTTCCCAGATCCAGCTCCGACTTCAGACGCGACTCAGTCAGCCGGGGGGAGATGACCTCACGCGAAGGCGCGGAGACGCGAAGGGAAAACAACTTCGCGCCTCCGCGCCTTCGCGTGAGAACTCTTCACCGAGCTGTCTCCAATTTGCCGCGATAGAACTCCAACGCCTCGCGGTACTCGGCCAGTTCGGCGTCGCTGAGCACGTCTTTGTTGCGAGCGATTTCTTCTTCGCAACGCTGGATCAAATAGCGGACTTGGTCGCGACGCGGACGAACCGGAGAGTTTGGGAATTCCAGGAATGCAGGAGCGGAATGAGCAAACCGAAAGCGACCGTTCGGCAGCTTTTCAAAGCATCGCACTGCGAACCATAACGATTCGTCGGAGATAACCTCCGATGATAACCGCGTCACGAAATGGCCGTCCTTTTGCGGTTCACTCTTCAGATGAAGTGTATTATTCACTTCTCCATTGAGAATGTGTTCTACGCGATCAATTGGAAATTCGCTCTCAATCGTTCCTGAAAAAGTGAGTGAGTCATATTTGCCATCTTTTTGTTTATGCCGACGAGTGAAGAATCCAAACGGTTCGTCGCCAAGTTTTAGCATCAACATCGGCCCGGTCGTCACGAAGCTGCGGCCTTCGTTGAGTCGTTTCTGCCAGAGTTCCGGCGTGAACTTTTCCTGGCCGAGATCGACGTAGACTCGGCTGAACCCGGCCGGTACCGGATGCACGCCGTTCGCGGTGCCGGCGGTGGGACGCATTCGCAGGCCGCAGTTGAGCATCGCGTAGTATTGCTCCCAGCCGTAGTGCAGCCAGCCGAGTTCGGTGAAGCCCTCGTTGTCGGTCTCGATGCGCGGGTTGTCCCGCCAGTTGTTTTCGAGTGTCCATTGCTTGAACGCGAACTCGGTGCGCCAGACGTGGTTGTTCGAGAGCGGGTACAAGTCCACCTTCATCACCGGCGCGATGATTGGTGTCCAAGCCCACGAGTGCTTTTCGAGATCGAGCAGTCCGCCCTGTCGGTGTGTTTCCTCGGCGACCGCCTTCAGCGGCGGGATGCCGATCTTCAGCGGTTCTTTCTGGCCGAGGATCAGCACGGCTCCGAGCGTGTGCCGCTTCGAGCCGACTGAGAAGATTTCGTACTCGGTGTTGAACGGCATGATCGCGTGTGTCGGGTCGGCGAAGATGGCGGCGGTCGGGATCGGCTGCGGATCGACGCGACCTTTCTCCGGCAGCGTGTGCGTGACCGTGACCCACTGCGACATCGGATAAATCATGTTGAGGTCTTCGGCCAGCGCGACGTTCGGCAACTCGGAGATATTGCGATGAACGTGAGTGTCGCCGGAGTACCAGCCGCGCTCGGCCATGTTGATCCAGCGTTTCAGCTTGATCGTGACGCTGACCGGCTTGTCGGTGACTTCGACCTCTTGGGTCGCGGTCAGATATTCCTTGCCGCGCTCGACGGTCAGCGTGTACTTGCCCGGAGGAACTTCCGCGACGAATGGATGGGCCGACAGCGTTGTGTGTTTCTCGATGCACTTTTCGCGTGCTCGATCATAGACGAGTGCCGAGCCTTTCGCGTCCGCCGACTTGGCAAAGAACCATTTCGCTCCGTCCGCCGACTGGATGTAAAGCCGCGCCGGCAACAGTACGCCGGATTCGGCGTCGCGAATTTCGCCTCGCAGCGCGACGTTCGGAGCTTCCGACGAGATCGCGAGATTGTCCAAGGCCAAGCAGGCGATGAGTGCCAGAATCCATCGACGTGACAACATTGGGAACTCCGTTTAAGGCTCTGTGCCAAGTGTGTTGAGGGTAAAGGTTCTCACGCAGAGGCGCAGAGTTCGCGGAGACTATGCAAACCAAGTTTTCGTCGGACTCTGTGTGCTCTGCGCCTCTGCGTGAGACTAGCTCTCGAATGACGTGTTCCAACGCGAATGGTGCAGAGTCCTTTTTGAATGCGAATCGGCGGCGAACCAAACGGCGAGCATTATTCAAAGGTCAGTCTGCACTCGCCAGCGATTCGATTGCGGGGGCGAGTTGCGGTTCCCGAATGACTCTCTCGCGAAGTGTCGATAACGGACGTCAGGAGTCGCTTGATGCCTGAACGTCGCCGTCCTGTTTCGTCTGCCTCTGTCACCACCGTCAAACCGGCCGATTTGTCGGGCCAGGTTGAGGCGTTCGTGAATTACTTGCAGGCGGAGTGCGGGATGTCGAAGAACACGCTCGCGGCGTATCGCACCGATTTGGTGCAATTCTCCGAGTGGTCTCGTGAGCACGGCCCGGCGACGTTGCATCAAGTGGACTTGGCCACATTGACCGGGCACTTGCAGTGGCTACACGAGCGGAAGCTGGCGGCGAGCACGATCGCGCGGCATCTGGTCGCGATCAAGATGTTCTTTCGGTATCTCGTGTTGGAGGGAATTCTGGCCGAGAACGTCGCCGATCTGATGAGCTCTCCGAAGCTGTGGCAGAATCTGCCGAAGGTGCTCTCGCCGGAAACGATGAATCGGCTGATCGCGTCACCGACGGCGGATGACCGACAGCCGCTGCGCGATCGAGCGTTGCTCTGCATGTTGTACGCGACCGGTTGCCGAGCTTCGGAAATCTCCAATCTGAAATTGAGCGACATC
>JAYVQJ010001057.1:0-4058 GCA_043777235.1 Planctomycetia bacterium | reverse complement strand
ACCGGACGCTAGCGCGTTCCGGCGGATCCTGGCCAAGAATTTTCTTCACACCTACCGCGACACGCCGTGCGCGGGTGCTTTGTGGTTGGTTTGAGCATCGAGATACACTCAGCATCGTTGACCAATCATTCCACCAATAGAGGAGCTTGTGATGATGCGATGCGAGAAGCGAAGACATTTCGTCGCGGCCTTGAGCGTCATCTTTTTGGTTGCCGCCACATCCGCCGTCAGTCTCCTTCGAGCGGCTGACACGGCGGGCTCTGCCGAGGAACGGATCGCCAAAGTGAAGACCGATCTAATGAGCGGCGATATTGTTGTCCGTCAGAAGGCGATCGGCTCACTGGTCCATTCGGACATTTCGTCGAAGCTCATGGCCGAGATGCAAGAGACTCTTTCCGATCGCGACGGAGCGGTTCGATCTGTTGCCGCAACGGCGATTGGAAACCTGGGTGCTCAGGCGGTTCCGGTGATTCCGAAACTTGCCGAACAACTCAAGAGCGATTCGTTCAAGGAAGCTCGCGAGACGGCAGCCCGAGCGCTCGGTCGCATTGGAAAGGCGGCTCCCGATGAGAAGGGAGTGGTTGCTCCGCTGCGCGCCGCCAGCCAGGACGATGCCGATCCGGTGACTCGCGTCGTGGCACACGGCGCACTCGCGATGGTCGATGTGGAACTCGCTCAGCAGATCATGTCGCTTCGCAAGTACCTGCATCACGACGAAGCTCTCGTGCGAATGAAAGCCTCGCACGCGCTCGGCATGATCGGGACAGCGGCCAAGGTGGCTGGTCCAGAAATCGTGCAAGTGCTGAAGCTCGAAACGGATCATCATCGACGTGGCTATGTCGCTCGAGCACTCGGCAGCACCGGCGATCCGGCGTCGCTCCCGGCCTTGGAAGCGGCGTTGGAAAAGGAAACGGATGCTGGCGCGCAAGGTGAAATGCGTGGCGCGATCAGCCGCTTGAAGGCTCTCTCGCCGGAGAAAGCGAAGCCGTAAAGCAAAACGGATTTCGAGCCGCATTCCCGTTTTTGATGACGTGGCGATTCACGAATGGCGAATCAAACACGCGATACCGGCTACTTGATCGGCGTTTGGCTGGTGATCGTGAACTCATAGCCTTGCTTGGCGGCGCGAACCGAGAAGTAGGTCTTCTTGATGTCGGCGGCCTTGCGGTTTTTGAATTGCAGTTCCAAGACCGCCAACTGGTTCTCGGTGGCGGCGGGATAGAAGTGCATAATCAGGGCATTCGATGCATCAATGTTTGCCTTCTGGAAGAGTTGCAGGTCGACGCCTTTGCGAGTCCCTCCCTTCCAAGTGAAGTACAGTCGCTTTTCGTCCTGGCCGTTGTTGACCGTGCGAATGGTCGGCTTCCCAGCCGTCAGTTTGCTGATGAGCTTCAGTGATCCGTCGGGCATCAGCGCACCCAATTCGATACCGAAGAATTCCAGTTGTTGAGCGTATTCGTCGAGCGTGTTGCGATCGACGAACTTCACGAACCAGCGCATCTCGCGTGGGAAGCCCTCTTTGCCTTTACCGTATCCGATGGGCGGCCGACCGGTTCCGTCCTTCGTGCCGAATGGGCTTCCGGGTCGTGGCGGGACAATGTTCGCCGTTGCCAACGCCTGAGCTGTCGCCGGAGCATCGGGTGACGTATCGGAGTTTTGCACTTCGGTGGAGTCGGAGACATCGGACACGGCATCCAATGAATCGGCCGAAACTTCCGCCGTGTCTGGAATCGCTTCCGCCTCGATCATCGCCGGGGCATTCGGGTCGGCATCGGGTGAGCCTAACGCCAACGTTTCACCAGGAGTGCCATCAATAAAGCCGTCCGGATCGCCACCGGGATCTTCTTCCAACAACTGCACTGCTGGAGGAGGCTTCGGCGACGGGATTCTGTTGGCGATCCAGACAGTGATCAGCAGAAAGGTCGTCGTTCCCAGCAACAAGCACGCCGCAAACAAACCGGACGTGACCTTGTCATGTTGACTCAGGCTAATCGGCGGCGTGCGGAGGCTACTGGGACTTTCCGTAGTACTGCTCACGATCGGAACTCTTTCACCGAATTTTTTGAGTAAGTCGCCGAACTCGTGAGAGTTCGGTTTTCACGACAAAACAACTGAGGTCTCAGAGACCAACACGATCAATCGGGCAACTTATCCCGTTCGCTGTAGGGCCGCACGCTTTGATACCACTGACGCCAACGACGGATGTCCTCGTCTCGCCATTTTTCGAAGGCCGATTCTTTTTCGGGTTGGCTGGCGTCGCTCGGAAGCTTTGCGATCACGTCATCCGGCAAACCAAATCCGCGCGGCCGACGACTGAGTACACACAGTGCGTTACGAGCCTCGACCGCCGCGTCGTAATCGGGATCGCCTAACCCTTCGATCAAAATCGGAGCAACTTTCAAATCGTTGCACCGACCGAGCGCCCAAAACGCCGTGCGACGCACATCGACGCGACGATCCTTCGCTAGTTTGAGCAGCAAATCCTTCTGGCCGATGAGCTGCTCACGTTGTCCGAGTGCCACCGCGTCGACAATCGCGGCTTGCGCGGATTCGACCGTTTCGGACTTCGGGTTTTCTAATTCGGCCAGCAATTGATCGAGCGGCGTATCGAGCGGCTTCTTGGCCTTGACGTTTCCGTCCTTGGCCTCAACGTTGGTCATATTGCTCGGCAGTCCGCGACCGCCAGCCAACAGACCGCCACCTTCCGTCTTAGCTTTCGGAATCGGCTTCGCAACCGGTGCGTTGGGAACCAGCTTCTCAGTCGCTCGCGAGAGGAACAGCACAGCGAAACTGGTCGATGAGATTGCTCCGCCGATGTCCTTCCACCCGCCATCGTTGCCCTGTGCCTTGAGCAACACTCGATAGCCATCGGTGTACCAATCGTGGCCGCCGACTTTTTCGGCATTCGCCAGCGAGGCCGCACGTTCCAGTCCATACAAGTAATAGAGATGCCAGCCTTTACAGTCCTTATCAACCGTGTAATTCGACCCGATCCAACCGAGCCCTCTCTTCATCGCCCAGTCCATCTCAGCACGCGAGGATTGCGGTTTGTAATTCGCATCGGCTGGACCAACCGCGACGGAAGGCTTTTCTCCTTCTTCCTTCACGGTGACTTTTTCGAGCACGCCAAACGCCTTCTCGACCTTCTTGGTCTTCACTTCAGGCTCTTCACTGAGACTTTCCAGGTCTTGCGGATTGCGTGACATCAACAATCGCGCGATCCCAATCGTTCCGATACCAGCCACGGTCATGCTGTGCTTGATTTCGGTGTCGCCGCCGAGCGGCTGATAACCCCAGCCACCGTTGCGCGTTTGAGTTCGCAGGTGCCAGTTGGCACCCAAATCCAAAGTCCTCTGCGGAATCTCAATTCCCGCGCGAGCAGCGGCCCACAGTCCCAACATGCCGTACTGCGAAATACTCGTGTCTCCGCCATGATCTTGGCCGAGATAGTCCCACGAGCCATTGGAATGCTGACTCTTGATTAAATAATCCGCGATGACCTGAAGTTGAGGGCGATACTTCACCTTGTCCGCGGCCGCCAACGCCATCGCATCCACGCCAGCTTCGTAATTATGATGACTGATTGGTTGATATCCCGCCGCCGGACACTTCGCTGCGACTTTATCGATCAACGATCTCACAAGCGGATCTTCCGGCGGTTGACCTGCCGAGATCAACGCATAAGCGACCAGCCCGTTTTCATAATTCGTGATCACCTGCGCGTTTTTCTGGAGATACTCCACCCCTTTGTAAATCGAAGCGAGTACTTCCTTCGGCTTTTCCGCCGCCAAACCGCGACTCGACGATTGTCCCGCAACGCATGTCGCCAGCGCGAAAACAACAAGACATTTCAAATAAGAGGCGTTCTGCGTGCGCCAAGACCGTTGTCCGGCTGCTCGATCGCGAAAGAAAGACATGAGAAACTCCGCCTGGAAAGAGGCTGAGAAGAACGGTCAGGATGCTAGACCTACCTCAACGGAGTGTCAACGAGTTGCGCCGGACTCGGCATCGCCAGCTAGATTCCTGGAGCCACGGAATTCAAACACGGTGTGTCAAGT
>JAYVQJ010001056.1:0-4060 GCA_043777235.1 Planctomycetia bacterium | reverse complement strand
AGAGCCTCGAAGAACTTCGCACGAGGCAACTTGGTCTCGACGACTTCCAGTAGCGCCTTCGCTCCGACGCCGGTCATGAAGATCACGACGTCGATGTCGTCGGCAAGCAGCCGATCGAGAAACTCGAACACCGCCGTGTTGTTTTCGAGCGGCACTTCGCGCAGCGAAGCGGCGATCGTGGCGATTCCGCCGCTCCGTTCAATCAGCGACCGCATCTCGTCCTGCTTGCGGCTTTCAAAGCTGCACACACGCAGTGGACGCGACGAGGAATCGACAACGGCATTCGAGTTGGAAGTCATGCGCGGCAAGATACTCAGCGCATGCTGAAACCGCGATGAGAAGGTCGACTGGGAAGCGTAGGCGCTCGTCCAGAATCCCTCCGACGCGGAGAAACCCCAGCTACGCCCCCAGCCGACCCTCACACCGCGGATCAGCAGCCAAGCTCAGAAATGTCGTACTCAGCCAGCAACACCGATCCGCACGGGGGCGCTCCCTGTGGATCACGCAGCGTCACTTGCTCTCTGCTCGGTGTCCCAATTGGCAAACGCCGTACCGAGCTTCCGCGGCTCACGAAATTTGCGAATTCTGCGGGAGGTGTGATCGCGAGCGAGTTCAGCGACGAAGATTCGCGAACGACGCTGCCGAGTCAGGCAGCAGGACTGACCAATGTCGAGGCGACGAGAAACGCGCGGAGAAAACGATCGAGCGGCGTCTCATGCGAATGCGAGGCATGGAATGCGAGGCATGGAATGCCTCGCCTACGTAGCTCAGTCATTCCATGACTGAGATTGTCCCGATGGCTCACGGAAGAATTTGCAGCACTTCGATGAAGTCAATCAAGTTGTGGATCGCGCCCGGAGCACTGCCGATCGTCAGCCGCCCATCGGCGACGATGACTGTGATGGTATTTTGCAACCAGTGATTGTCCACGGTGGGAGTGCCACTCAGAGCGAGGACACCTTCGACATTCAGCGCGACGACGCTGTCGAACGCTGTTGGGTCTCCGGCCAGAACCGAGACTTGGTAAGTTCCATTCGGGACGGTCATCTGCCACACGGCGGTGGCATTGGTTGGCTCTTGCAGGAGTGCAAAGCTGTCGTGAGCCTCGTCGGGCGAATTGACCGAGTTGCGATCGCGCGCATTGGTGGAATTCGCTTTGTTCCATCCATACACCAAGCTGTTGCTTCGAGTACCGAGAGACAATCCGGTGTCGTTGACCGCATTGGAAGCGGAACCTCCCGTCGTCGTCGTGAAGTTGACGAGCGTGTGGAAGACCGACGCGACACTCAGTTCGTTGGACCGGAGTCCCGCGCCCGACGAGTTCACGGGAGTGACTTTGTAGAAGTACGTCTTGCCGAACATGGCCGTCTTGTCGGTGAATGTCGTGCCGACGATCCGTGTCGCCGTGGCGCTCGTGCTCTCTCCGCCGCTGGAGGTGCCGCGATAGACGTTGTAGGTCGCGGCTCCGGGCGACGGAATCCACGTCAGATTGACTTGGCCTGTGCCGACGTTGGTCAGCGCGGTTGCGGTCAGCAAAGTCGGTGCGACAGGGATCGGGATCTTCGCGATTGCTGAGACTTCGAGAGACCGCACGCCTTCACGCGGCAAAGGATCGAGATTTCCGACGACGCTTGTGACCTTGTAGTAGTACTTCGTGCCCGGAGTCAGATTTGGATCGACAAACGTCGTCGAGGTCAGGCCCGTCTGATACGGCACCGATCCTTCGCCTCCCGCCGTGGTCGCGCGGTAGACGTTGTATGTCAGCGGAATCGGACGGACTGGCGTGGCGGCAGTGCCGGTCGCCGGAGCGGTCCAAGTCAACGTGATTTGGTCGCCGCGAACGGTCGCTGCCAATCGGCTGATCGCAGGAGCCAGCGTGAACGACGACACCCCCGTGAAGTCAGAAAAACCAGACAGGTTGAACGACAAGACGTGGTAGTCGATCCGCGATCCGGATTTCAAACCGGTGTCGTGATACGCCGTCGTGTCCGGCGGCAGCGTCGCGATGAGTTGGAACAAGCCGGTGTCGGTGCTGCGCAGGATTCGGTAGCCGGTTTCATTGTTGGCGTGATCGTCCCAAGCGATGTCGATCGACGTGGCCGTGATGCTCGTGGCGCGACCACCTTCGGGAGTCGCCGGCAACGCGGACGTCACCACATCTGCCTCGGCCGAGTACGCGGAGTCCCCGGCCAAATTGGTCGAGCGAATGCGATAAAAATAGTGCGAGAGTGTCGACAACCCCTTGTTGGTGAAGGTCGTCACGCCGCGAGCGGTCGTCGCGATTGGCGTCCACGTTCCGTCGATGCCGAGTCGCCGTTCGATTTTGTAACCGCGATCGCCGACGACATCTTGCCAAGACAGATCGGCCGCCGCCGCGTTGTTGACGGTCGTGAGCGTGGCGGTCAGTCCTTGCGGAATCGGCGGCGGCGTTGTGCCGGTCGAGGTAAACGTCCAATTGAGAATCTCGTGAATCGCCGTCAGCCCGCTGGTCGCGCCGGTGAATCCGATGTAAGCGGTGGCTCCGCCGACCGTCGTCGGAATGTCGATGCTGTAGTGCTGCGTCGCCGCTTTGTGCGTGACGGTGTCCGTGATCGTGACGTCGAGCACCGCACCGTCATACGACATCGTCACGTTCATCACATGGCCGCTGTGAAAATCGAGCGTGCTGGAGAGGTCGGTCGCCGGAGTCGTCGGCGATTGACCGTTCTTGAACAGCCCGGTCGAGTTCATCCCTTCGCCGAGCGTGTTGTAGTGATCGAATTTGATCGCCACGCTTTTGAGGATTCCCGGATTCGAAGTGGCAGCATCCGCTCCGAAGCCGAGAGCCGATCCAATTCCGCCCAGTACTGTCGGGCCGACCCCTTGAACGACGAACGTAAAGCCTTCGCCATAGATTGTCGTTGAAGTTTGAAACTGAAACGTCGTCTCGAACTGAGTGACGTCCACCAGATTCGTGGCGAAGACGCTCCGTCGCTGATTCACGTTGGTGTCGGTCAGCCGCAGTCGATTGTTCGCGGTGATGGCGGCTCCGCCGTTGAGCGTCAGTTGCTGATTGCCTTGCGAGAAGCCGGATGAAAAATCGAGCGTCGTCGAGCGATCGGTTGTCGTCGCTTGAGCCGGATCGGAAATGCTCGACACACCGATCACGTTGAAGGCTTGCACTCGAAAGAAGTACGTCGTGTTGCGAGTCAAACTTCCGACCGCGAACGCATGCGTGCCGGCGGCGGCCGTACCGACGCGAACCCAGCCGGTCATGCCGTCCGGCGATTGATCGACGAAATAACCATTGGCTGTGTTTGGCGACGTTTCCTGATTGGTCCAGATCAAGTTGATCTGCGAATTGGAAACCGCCGTCGCTACGAGGTCGCTCGGAGCACCCGGCGCGGAGGTCGGAGGGTTAATCAATCCGTAGGCCACCAAGGAATGATCGGTTCCGACATACACATGACCGTTCGCGACCGTGGGAACTTCAAACGTCATGGCCGTTCCCAAGACATCCCGATTTCCGGCCGCTTGCCCGCTGTGATACAGCTCGCGGTCATAGCCAGTCGCGGCATAGGCTCGCAGTTGATTGGTGCCGCGATCAATGTCCCAGACGATACCGTTCAGGTCGCCGTTCGCCGAAATGCTCGGCGTCGAACCGGCGAAGGCGTACGTGTCCGCCGAGACCGACGCTGGAATCGCACCGAGCTGCGCACTTCCATTGGGAATCGAAAACGCCTGAGCGACGCCGCCGTACCCCTGCACATAGTAAATCTGCTGATTGAAGTAAGCGGCGGTGTCCAACGAGCCGTGCAGCGCTGTCGGCAATTCCGTGAGGACACGCGTCAGTTCCGACGCTTGATTGAGCGCGTACTTGCCAAGGTTGTCGCGATCGAGCAGATAAATGCGCCCCTCTTTACCGGACGCCACCAACAAATGCGGATGCGCGACACTGCCCGATTCATCCGGCAAGAGCATCGGGGCCGCGGAGCCGAGATCGAGGTCCGCCGCATTCAACGAGGCTTGATTGAACGGAGTGAAATAGTCGACGACCTTCAGTCCCCAACCGTTGATGTTT
>JAYVQJ010001055.1:0-4061 GCA_043777235.1 Planctomycetia bacterium | reverse complement strand
AGTCCTGACGACGCACTAGCCGTGAGCGAAATGCCGATGGCCGTTATCCCGTCCTTTTCGATCGCGTGATAGCGATGCCTCAACTTCTCGTGATCGGTGACTGGCAGCGTTCAGAGATGTTGCCGATTCGCGGCTGGATCAACGGACGCGATTCACACTCGATCGTGCGACAAGTACACGACTTGTCGGCGGCGGCAACGCTCGATCCGCCCGATCTGGTGATCGTGTTCCAGTCATGGCCGGATGAATTCGCGACGTCCGAAGTTGCCGCAGCACTCGGCCGCTGGCCGCTCGCCTTGTGGGTCTGTTGTTACGGAGCTTGGTGCGACTCCGACGGCCGCAATCGTTCGATCTGGCCGATCAGCGTGCGTGTCTCTGTTCGTGAAGCCGAACATCGCTTGAACCACGTTTGGCAAGTACTCACCGAACAGCGAGGCGAGCCATTGCCACTCACGGCATCACGCGATGAAGCATTCGCCTTCGATCACGACGCAGGCTCCTTCAATCCTGCCGAGCCGAGCGATAACCTGAGCCGGTAATTCGCTGGTCCAATCGTTTCTGTGAGGTTGAGAGATGCCGTCTCGTGTTTTGTGTTTTGCTGCAAGCGTGTTGGCCGTTTCGTTGTCGCTGAGTAATGCCCTCGCGCAAGAACCGTCAATCGGAACCGCCGAAGACATCAAGTTCTTCGAGAAGGATGTCCTGCCGATTCTCAAAGCGAACTGCTTCGCGTGTCACGGCAGCGAGAAGAAGTTGCAGGGCGGACTGAAACTGACGAGCCGTGAAGACATTCTCAAAGGTGGCGAAAGCGGCCCGGCAGTCGATCTGAAGAAAACGGATGAGAGTTTGATTCTGCTGGCGATCAACTACGACGGCATCATGATGCCGCCCAAAGGCAAGTTGTCGAAGACTCAGGTCGACACTCTGACGAAGTGGGTCACGCGCGGACTCGCGTGGTCGGAGACGGCCGCAGCCGCAGCGGTGAAGGCTCATGGCGTTCCGGTGGTCGATGACGAGGCTCGTAACTTTTGGGCGTTTCGATCGGTCGTGCGGCCACAAGTTCCGGAGCTTTCAAATCTCAAATCTCAAATCTCAAATCCCGTCGACTCGTTCGTGTTCGCGAAGCTCGAAGCGAATGGCGTTCGGCCGGCTGCGATGGCCTCGAAGGAAACCCTGCTGCGGCGAGTCTTCTACACGCTGATCGGATTGCCGCCGTCTTCGAAGGATGTTGCCGAGTTCCTCGCTGATCAATCGGCGGACGCTTACGAAAAGGTCGTCGATCGACTGCTTGATTCGCGGCATTATGGCGAGCACTGGGGACGGCACTGGCTCGACCTCGTTCGGTACGCCGAGTCCAACAGCTTCGAGCGAGACAATCCGAAGCCATTCGTTTGGCGATATCGCGATTACGTCATCCGCGCGCTGAACGCGGACAAGCCGTATGACGAATTTGTGCGTGAGCAATTGGCAGGGGACGAACTCGACGAGGTGACTCCTGATTCGATCATCGCGACCGGCTACTATCGGCTCGGCTTGTGGGACGATGAACCGGCCGATCGGCCGTTGGCGTTTTACGACGGGTTGGATGACATCCTCGCGACAACGACGCAGACGTTTCTCGGACTGACCGCGAACTGTGCTCGCTGTCACGATCACAAGATCGACCCGTTCCCGCAGCGCGACTATTACAGCCTGCTCGCGTTCTTTCACGGCGTGAAGCCATACGGAGGGGACAACGAAATCCTCCGCTTCATCGGAGACGACGCGTCTCGCGCACGACTTGCCGCCACGACCGCCGAATGGGAAGCGAGTCTCGCCAACGCCAAGAAGCAAATCGTCGCGTTCGAAGAGGCAATCAAAGACAAACTCCCCGGCGGCGAGATCGACGACTTCAAATTCGACGGCAAACGCCGCGAGATTCTCCGTAAGCAACGGGGCAAACTGATCTCGCAGGAAGAGCACGACAAATACGAAGCTCTGCATCGTCAGCGTGAGAAGCTTGAGCGTGAGCGACCGAAGTCACTCGAACAAGCTCTCGCCGTCAAAGAAGAGGGGCAGCCGCGCGACACGTTTATTCTTTTGCGAGGCAATCCGCAGTCGCATGGGGACAAAGTCGAGCCGGCGTTTCCATCCGTGCTGCTTGCCGCCGATGCGAAGCCACCGGAGTTGCCGGCGCGTAAAGCGGGATCGGAATCCTCTGGCCGTCGCCGATTGCTCGCCGATTGGATCGCGTCACCGGGCAACCCAATGACCGCGCGCGTCATGGTCAATCGAGTTTGGCAGTATCACTTCGGCCGCGGCCTCGTTCGGTCGTCGAGCAACTTCGGCTACATGGGCTCGCCGCCAACTCATCCGGAATTGCTCGATTGGCTCGCCAGTGAATTCGTGAAGAGCGGTTGGAAGCTGAAGCCACTGCATCGGCTGATCGTGACGTCGAACGCTTTCAAAATGACCAGCCAGACGGCGAGCGAGGTGGTCGCGAAAGATCCTGAGAACGATTGGCTCTCGCATTTCGATTTGCGCCGCCTGACGGCCGAGGAAGTTCGAGACTCGATCCTTGCGGTCAGCGGCAATTTGAATTTTGGCAAGACCGAAGGGCCGAGCGTTTATCCGGTCATCCCGCGCGAAGTGCTCGCCGGCCAATCGGTGCCAGGACGAAACTGGGAGAAGTCGACTCCGGAAGAAGCCGCGTCACGCAGCGTGTTCGTCCACATCAAACGCTCGCTGGCGGTGCCGTTGCTGTCGGCGTTCGATGCTGCCGATCCGGACTCGCCCTGCCCGGTGCGCTTTGCAACGACTCAGCCATCGCAGGCTCTCGCGCTGATCAACAGCACGTTTGCCAACGAGCAAGCGGAAACGTTCGCTCGCAGCCTGCGCCGCGAAGCCGGAGCCGATGTTGCGGCATGTGTGCGAGCTGGATTGACTCGCGTTTTGCAACGAGTCCCCACCGAACGCGAGATCGCTCGCGCAGTGAAGTTTATGGACGACAACATCCGGCAAGAAAAAGTCTCCACCGACGAGGCGCTGCGGCGATTCTGTTTGCTGGCGATCAACATGAACGAGTTCGTGTATCTCGACTGATGTCATCGAGACGCTCAGTCGCCGCTCGTTTCATCTTTGAACAGCTTGTACTCGACGCTGTCGACCAGCGCGAGCCAACTGGCCTCAATGATGTTTTCGCTGACGCCGACGGTCGTCCAAATTTCGTGAGCGTCCCGGCTTTCGATGACGACCCGCACACGAGCCGCTGTGCCGGCCGTGCTGTTGATGACGCGGACTTTGTAGTCCACCAGTTGCATCTCAGCGAGATTCGGATATGCGGGGATCAATGCCTTTCGCAACGCCGTGTCGAGCGCATTGACCGGGCCGTCTCCTTCGGCCACGACGTGCTCCAGTTTTCCGGCGACTCGCAACTTGATCGTTGCCTCAGTAGCCGGAGCGCCAGCGCCCGTTGAAACGACGGCAACTGATTCGTCACGCAGGCCGCCGTCGGATTCGACGTTCACGCGGTAGTGGACTCGCTCAAACTTGGGCGTGTACTGGCCGACGATCTTGCGGACCAGCAAGTCGAACGATGCCTCGGCCGCTTCAAATTGAAAGCCCTCGTTTTCCAAGTCCTGCACGCGATCGAGAATCTTCTGCATCATCGCCGAGTCATTTTGGATCGCGTACTTGGTTGTCTTCGCCACGATGTTCGACTTGCCGGAGAGCTCACTGATGAGCACTCGGCGGACGTTGCCGACGGTCTCCGGTTCGATGTGTTCGTAGCTCTTCGCCAAGCGATTGACGGCATGGACGTGCATCCCGCCTTTGTGAGCGAACGCGCTGGTCCCGACGAACGGCTGGCCGTTGCGATAGTTCATGTTGGCCAACTCGTAAACGTAGCGTGACAGTTCCGCGAGATGCTTTAGACCGCCGTCGGTCAGCACTTCGTAGCCGGTCTTCTTCAATGCCAGATTCGCAACGACACTGCACAAGTCGACGTTGCCGCACCGTTCGCCGATACCGTTGATGGTGCCTTGGACTTGAATCGCTCCGACATCGACGGCCGCCAGCGAATTGGC
>JAYVQJ010001054.1:0-4070 GCA_043777235.1 Planctomycetia bacterium | reverse complement strand
CTGTTGTCGCGATCGTGATCAAGTTCTGAAGGCCCATGAACCAATCCGGCACAAATTCGATGAAGAGAGTCTCACAAACAACCAGGGTCGCCTGAACTCCCAGGCAAAAGAGCATTGCCTTTGCGTCGCAACACCGACGGTTCTCAGTCATGCCGTTCGACTCTGTCGTTTAGGCTTTTTGAAATCGAGCGACTCAATGTTGGACATTTTGATAAACACGAACGATTCCTTTATGCCAACGGAGATTTCATTTCCGCTTGGCGAAATAGCAAGATATTTCCGTTCGGCAACACGAAATTTGCGACCATCGCTGAGGCGAACGACGAACGGCTGGAAAGGCTTCGTGTAGTACGCGGCCCGAATTTCATCAACGGTCATGGTCGAATTCTCGGTCAAAGTTAGAATCATGTGATCACGTTCGTTCTGGCGAACCAATTCGCAAGGATGTGACCAGTTCGAGGTCCACTAGATCCCTCGAATCATCTTGACCATACACAATGACAATCCATTCGGACGAGGTGAATCCAAGAAACTCTGGGTGTGGAATTCGCAATTCGCGCCCGTCTGCAAGGTACAGCAAAAACGGCTCGAATGGTTCGGCGAAACAAGCCTCTTCCAGATATCGAATTGTCATGGCTCAATACACTCCCACGGTCGTCGTCGCCGCGAATTCGTGGAACGGGCGGGTGCCGCTGATGCCGTCCCATGGGTATTTGTCGTGAGGCAGTTCGCGTTCGCCTTCGTCGCGTTCCATGAAGCCGGGGACGAAGAGTTCTTTGGTCAGCGTGTAGAGCTTCACTCGGCCGGTGCTGCCGTAAGGGACGACTTGGTTGTAGTCGTTGAACTCGACGGTCTCGATGACGGCTCGCGGTTGTGGTGCGTAGTAGGTGATCTTGAAGTTGTCGGCCGGGTCGAAGGGCTTGCCGCAGGCGAGGCCCATCAGCGTGTTGCCGTAGGTCGGCGTGATGTAGACGTTCGGGCCGAGCAGTTCTTCGCGGCAGAAGCGATACCACTGGGGAGTGAACTCGGTGCCGCCCGCGAAGATCCCCTTGATGCCGGACTCTTCGATGCTGCTACCCTTGTCCATGAGTTTCAGGGCGAGGGCTTCGAGCAGCTTCGGCGTCGCGAAGGCGCACTTGATGTCGTGGCCGGCCGAGAGGATCGTCACGGCTTGGTCGATGACGTGATCGGCATACGCCTTCACGCCGGAGATGTCTCCCTTCTTCAAGAGCTTGACGACCCAGCGCGGGTCGAGGTCCACACAGAAACAAATGCCGCCACGATGCTGCGCGAGGTGCTCGACGGCCAATCGCAATCGACGCGGCCCGGACGGACCGAGCATCAGCCAGTTTGAGCCGCGCGGGAAGTGTTCGTCGGGCAGCGTGTCGCTGAAATTCTCGTAGTCGATCCAATGATCTTCGATGACCATACGGCTCTTGGGGATGCCGGTCGTGCCGCCGGTCTCGAAGACATAGACCGGCTTGTCGGCTAAGCCCTTCGGAACCCAGCGGCGAATCGGTCCGCCGCGCAGCCATTCGTCCTCGAAGTTCGGAAACTTCTTGAGGTCGTCGAAGCAGTTGACCTCTTTGAGCGGATCAAATTTGAACTCCTGCTTCTTTTCCAGCCAGAAGGGGCAACCGGTTTCATCGCTGAAGTGCCAGCGGACGGTTTGCCGAGTGTGTTCGTCGAGCAGTTCCTTGGCTTTGGCCTGTTTGGCGGCGAGGGCAGCGTCACTCACGATGCGTCAATCTCCATTCAATTCGGGGCGGGAAGGTCAGATAAGCGCGGCCACGATCGGCCACGAGAAATTTCCACGGCGGGAGGGGCGAGAGGGTATTTGGCCGCTGCGACCATTTCAACTCGCCCACCGCGAACCGGCACACTTGCATCCGTCAGGGTTTTGTGAAGTGTCACCTTGGGATGCTCAGCCGGTCCTGACGATTGTGGCGGCGAGCAGTCACCCGTCTGGGTAGACCCGCAGAGAAAAGTAGGCGAGTCACTCCGTGACTCGAACATTCCGGTGACGGAGTGACCGGTCTACTTTCGCGGCACTGCCGCGTCAGACGGCATACTTTCGTCTGCGGGTCCACTTAGGTTCCCACGCCGTTTGACAACTGGTTGGTGTGACCTAGCTTTTACCCGCTGGATTTTCTGCCGCTCCCCCGAGATTTCGAATCGTTCGTTGAAAGCCCTTGAGCATGTCCGTGTCTGCCCAAAGTCGTGATGCGTTGCCGATCAGTGAGAGTCGCTCGGAGAACTCCAAAGCGTCGTTGACCGAATCACTCACATCCGACGCAACGGCCAAAGAATTAACCACGCTCAAACCCGCGACCGGCGAGGCATCGTCTGACGAGTTGACCGCGGAAGAACTTCGCGCACGAACCGATTCGACGCCGGTGGCGTGGGTGGATCGTCGCCTGACGGATTTGTTCGACCGCGTGAATCTCTTGCTCGGCGATGCTCAAGCCGAAGATGGGAAGTATCGGCCCAAATGTCCCATGACGATCGAACAAGCCGCGATGACTCGCGAAGAAGTCGAAGGACTGACGCTGAAGTACTTGGCGGCTCGTGGTGTCGCTTCCGGTCGGCAAATCTGTAATCAGATCAAATTGCCGTTCAATATCGTCGAATCGGTCGTCCGCGAATTGAAGTCGGACCACATGCTGTCTCTGTCCGGCACCGCCGAGGCCGGCGACTTCCGCTACGCCATCACCGACACGGGCCGCACCCGCGCTCGCGCATTCTCAGCCGAATGCTCCTACTTCGGCGCGGCTCCGGTACCGCTGAAAGATTATTTGGAGGCGATGGCCGCTCAGAGCATCGCCAAGCAAACAGTCAATGTCGAAGAACTGCACGATGCGTTCAAAGACCTCATCATCAACAAAAAGATGCTCGACACGCTCGGCCCGGCGATCAATTCGGGCCGCGGCATGTTTCTGTACGGCGAGCCGGGAAACGGGAAAACAAGCATCGCCGAACGAATCACTCGCTGCTTCGGATCGACGATCTGGATTCCGCGAGCACTCGGCATCGAAGGAGAAATCATCCGCGTCTTCGATCCTGGCCAGCACGAAGAGGTGCCGATCGACCCGAAGAGCGAACTCTTCGATCTCTCCGGTGTTGATCCCCGTTGGGTCCACATCGTTCGTCCGACAATCGTCGTCGGAGGCGAATTGACGCTCGACCAATTGGAGGTCACGCAGAACTCGCACACAAAAGTTTGCGAGGCTCCGCTGCAACTGAAGAGCAACTGCGGGACATTCGTCATCGACGACTTCGGCCGGCAGCGCTGTCCGGTGCCTGATCTGCTCAACCGCTGGATCGTGCCGCTCGAAAAGCGCTACGACTTTCTCAACATGCCCAGCGGCAAGAAGGTCCAAGTCCCGTTCGATCAGCTCATCATCTTCTCGACGAACCTCGAACCGAAGCAGCTTGTCGACGGAGCGTTTACTCGCCGAATTCCGTACAAGATCCCGGTCATCGACCCGACCGAGGAGGAGTTTCACAAGATCCTGCAGCTCGTCTGCCCGCACTTCGGTTTCGAGTACGAACGCGAGACGATCGAGTACTTGTTGGCGACCCACTATCGCCCGATCAACCGCCCACTCCGTTCCTGTCAGCCGCGCGACCTCGTGTTACAGGTTCGCAATTACTGCACCTATCACCGCGTCCCGAAGCGGCTGACTCCCGAAGCATTCGACTTCGCGGTCGCGAACTACTTCTCGGTGATGTGACCTTCGCCGCGACGATCAATCGGACGGCCCTCGGTCGCGAGGTCGATTGCGACCGCGATCGCCTTGATGAGCGGCGGATTGACTGCGCGCGGCGGCTTCGGGGAGGTTGAGCCGCGTCAGTGTTTCGGCCAGGCTGCGATAGAGGCTCGATTGAGTGCGCTGATTGAATTGGCTGTGCCCTTGGACTGCGGAGAGATACGACTCGAAGTCGGTGATGGCTTGTTGCAGCACGGCCTGCGATTGATGCAATCGAGACGACGCGAACTGATCCTCGTCGATTTCAAGCCGATCAAAGACTCGAAGATCGGCGAACTCGCGGCCAACTTCGACATCGTG
>JAYVQJ010001053.1:0-4075 GCA_043777235.1 Planctomycetia bacterium | reverse complement strand
GAACGAAATCAAGCTGACGAACGTGCTGGTCGGCGAGGTGTGGGTCGCGTCCGGTCAGTCGAACATGGAATGGTCCGTCGCGGCGTCGCTCAATCCGAAGGAGGAAATTGAGGCGGCGAAGTATCCGAACATTCGGCTGTTTCACGTCCGCAAGACTCCGGCCGTCGTGCCGCAGGAAGTGGTGCTCGATCGCGATTGGTCGGAGTGTTCGCCGGAAACGATCTCGAACTTCTCGGCGGTGGCGTATTTCTTCGGCCGGCACTTGCAAAAAGAATTGAACGTGCCGATCGGACTCATCAACACGTCGTGGGGCGGAACGGCCATCGAGCCGTGGACTCCGATCGCGGGATTCGAATCGGTCGAGTCGCTCAAAGCCATCGGCGAGGTAGCGAAGGCTCAGCGGACAGGGGTCGCTGCTAGTCACGGCACCCCGACTCATCTTTACAACGGCATGGTCGATGCGTTGGTTCCATTCGGGATTCGTGGTGCGATCTGGTATCAAGGTGAATCGAATCGCGTTCTGGGAGTGGCTTACGAACAACGGATGCACGCGCTGATCAACGGTTGGCGGAGTGTCTGGGGCCAAGGCGATTTTCCGTTCTTGTACGTGCAGCTTGCTCCGTACAAATACGGGCCGACTGATCCGCAGTTCTTGTTGCCGCAGATTTGGGAGGCTCAGACCAAAGTGCTGGCGATGAAGAACACCGGCATGGCGGTCACGACCGACATCACGCACTTGACCGACATTCATCCGAAGAACAAGCAGGACGTCGGCAAGCGACTCGCGTTGTGGGCTTTGGCGAAGACCTACGGCAAGTCAGACCTCGTGTACTCGGGGCCGCTGTATAAGTCGATGAAGGTCGACGGAAACAAAGTCCGCATCGAGTTCGATCACGTCGGCGGCGGGCTGAAATCTCGCGACGACCAGCCGCTGTCTTGGTTCACGATCGCCGGCAAAGAGGGTGATTTCGTCGAAGCGACGGCGGCGATCGACGGCAACGGCGTCGTCGTCTCCAGCGATAAAGTTGCCGAACCGGCCGCAGTTCGCTTTGGCTGGGATCAACTCGCCGAGCCAAACCTGATGAACGCCGCCAGCCTGCCAGCGGGGCCGTTCCGAACGTCCCGATAGTTCTTCTGTCGCGCGAGATCGCTGCAAATTGTGGTGATTGCCCGGCGCACTTTGGCATGTGGTCCAACTCGGGAGCGGTGCATGATGTCATGTCCCGCTCCCTCTTTTTGGAGGGCTGTCGATCATGCGAATTCGATTCTTGACTTGGATACCAGTTTTGTTGGTCCTTGTTCAGCACTCGTTGTCAGTCTTGTTGGCGGAGGATTCTGCTCCGAAACCGGGCGGCAAGCTGAGAATCATCGTCTTCGGGGCACACCCTGACGATGCGGAGTACAAGACCGGAGGGACGTCCGCCAAGTGGGCGAAGCTCGGACATCACGTGAAGCTGGTCTCGGTGACGAACGGTGACATCGGACATTGGCAGATGGCCGGAGGTCCGTTGGCTCAGCGACGAACGGCCGAGGTCAAAGCGGCTGCGAAGATCTTGGGGGTGACGTCGCAAGTGCTCGACATTCACGACGGCGAATTGCTGCCGACGCTCGAACATCGCAAGTTGATCACGAAACTGATCCGCGAGTGGCAGGCGGACATCGTCATCTCGCATCGGCCGTGGGATTATCATCCGGATCACCGCTACGTCGGCGTACTGGTTCAGGATGCGGCATTCATGGTCACGGTGCCGTTCTTCTGCCCGGACATCCCGCCACTGAAGAAGAATCCGGTCTTCCTGTATTCCAGCGACGGGTTTCGCAAGCCGTATCCGTTCGATCCCGATGTCGCCGTCTCGGTGGACGATGTCTTTGAAACGAAGCTCGCGGCGATCCATGAACTCCCATCGCAAGCCTACGAAGGCGGGGCCAACGGCAGTGAGGAACATGTCCGAGGTGTTCCTCCCGAATCAAACCCGAATGCTCGAAAAGCCTGGCTCAAGGAACGCTGGTCGAGCCGTCAAAGTGCCGAGGCGGACAAGTCCCGTGAACTCATCGTTCGGCTTTATGGAGAGGAGCGGGGCAGGGCGGTCAAACACGCTGAGACTTTTGAGCTGTGCGAATATGGTTCGCGGCCCAATGGCGATGAACTACGGAGGCTGTTCCCATTCTTCGAGAAGTGAATCCGACAATTTTTGCCGGCAGCCCGAGAGTGTCCTCATTTGAAGTGTGGCCCGGCGTCGCCGACGCCGGGAAAGCCGGTTTCGGCGAAACCGGCCTACACAAATTACGACACGACTGTCAGCCCTGGCGTCAAATCAGCGGGTTTGAAATTTTTCTTGGTCACTACTTGCATTTTTGCCACCAGGTCGTACAGTGCTCTCTACATCGTCCCGCATCGCTTTTCATTTCTCAGCCAGTGTGGACATCCGATGAACGCCGCAACGCCGCAACGCCGCCGATGCTAATCTGCTCAATCGCGGAACTGTTTCACGCGATCTCTGGTGTTCACCTCGCGGAACTATCCGTCGCCTGCTCATGCCGCTGATCGGGAACTGCAGGCGCTTCCCTGCGAGAATCGATAGGGCACGTCTAGCAGCGCGCGTGGGCGACTCGTTCCATTTCCCCTCCCGCGAAGTAGCGGACTATTGTGAGAGTCACGCGGCTGTATTTGGGATGCTGATGCGAACCGTTGAAAGGAAAAGATGATGCAACAAAAACTGGGCCGACTGCGATTGATGATGGGACTCCTATGCGTCGCGAATATGCTCTGCTTCAGTTCGTCGCTGTATGGACAAGTAATAGTCAATGACATCGTCGACGCATGGAATCTGCGGCATGCCCGCATGTCGGCTTCGCGCTGGCGTTGGACGGAGCAGCAATTTGTACCTAAGGGCGGGATCACGTCGGCCGTAGACGCGAGGAATCGAGGAATGGGGGATGAGGCGGCAAAGCACGGACTTCCGATTCGAGACGAGAGAATCTCATTTCCGGTGGAACTATTAGTTCGAGACGATTGGCTCAAGCTGCATGCGAAGTCCTTGGACTTGATGAGTGGCGAATCAGGACAGGTACGGGATTATTTGAGTTCTTATGACGGGCAGCAGAGCAAAATGGTACATGGCTCCGGTTCGTCTACAACGTCGGGTATTCTTTTCAAGGATCCAGGATCGACCGACCTGCGCTCTTACCGTCTGATGCCGATCCGTCTTTTTGTCAGTCCCTTGTTGCAGCATGGAGGCATCATTGATCCCTCGCATGTCCGCATCGTACCGGACGATGGCGCTCCAACTGCTACAGCGGGTAATTCTGCTGAATTGATACACGTCACCGAAGGCTTCAACGAATTCTGGTTGGACAAAGCGCTCCAATTTGCCGTGGTGCGTTGGCAAGAAGTGGTGCCAGGCCGCGGCGTGGTAACCGAGGCAATGATTGAGTATTTGCCGCAGAAGGATGGACTGGTTCCGGAGAGTTGGACCATTGTTAGTTACCGACGTCCCGGAAGCGGTTTGGTATCAACAGAGATTCTGGCGCATGTTGATCAGGCGGAAGCCGATCGTAGCCTGACAGCGATGGACTTTCGCTTGGACTTTCCACCACTTGCTCGAGTTTATGACGAGGCTACCAAGACGGAGTTCGTTGTGGCGACCGATGGAAGCAGGGTACCAGTCATCGGTGATAACGGTTACTTGACGGCCGCGGCGATTATCCAGCGTGACGCAGCGGCCGCGAGGAATAAGTTTATGAAAAGGGTAGGTTTCGGCATCGTCGTTGTTGGATCGGCCGCGCTGTTACTTGTCGTGGGCATGCGCCGCAAGAGCAGCGCATGAATGTGCGTTTCGGTGCCGGCTGCACTTTGGAAGAGTCAGTTGTCGATGGTTAGTTTGGCGTCTTTAACAAAGGAGAAGTTAATGTTTACAATGAAGGTTCTTACGATGCGTAGAAGTGGAACAGTACGGGCAGTTTTGTTGGCAGCATTTCTGCTCATAGTGTCCGCGACGGTGTCACTGTCGCAGTGCCAGCAAGGTTGCAACGACTTCACAATAACTTATACGGATCGCACAAATTAGCCGCGCGG
>JAYVQJ010001052.1:0-4076 GCA_043777235.1 Planctomycetia bacterium | reverse complement strand
GAATCTCCTGCGGTGTGCGAGTTGGCCACCACGCGGCCATTCACATCGGGGGTTTCGAAGTATGAATGGCGTCGATGATCGGAAACGCCGAGCCTTGCTGCCAATCGCGATCTGCGTCTCGGATGACGGACGGGATCAGCTACTGCAAGCTTGGGTCGATACCGGGTGAGCGAGTCATGCCGCGCGACCCAGCGCTTTGCCCAAAAATTATGGCCGCGAGCAACCTTCTCTCGTTCAAATGGTTACGACGGATTTGGAACCCATTCAGTCGAATTAGAGAGTGCGCTCAACATCCTGCTGGCTCCACTGAAGTTGGACTACGTCATCGCCAATGACGTGATGATGATTACGACCGACAACAAAACGGCGGCCACGCTGGATGCTCGCGTCTACGACCTTTCACGCTTGCCGAATCTCGAACCCAAGGCGCTGTTGGCGATCATTATGGCGGTGACGAAACCGGACGCCTGAACCGAGAAGGGAGGACCGGGTTCGCTCGTGCTTGGCAACGACTACGTGGTCATCAATCAAAGTCAGCGAACACATTGCAAAATTGTGTCGCTGCTGACTCAACTGGGACGTCAATCCAAAAAAGCTGCCAAGCGAACAAATCCATCGACTCAATGAGCGTAACCTGGCTGCATCATTTTGACCGGCCACAGCACGGACTCAGCGCTCAAGGTTGATGTGTCACCATTTATCGAATGAGTTTCGGGAATATCAGATAAAAGAACCGAAAATGCTTGTTCTGATTTGATTCCCAATTACAAGTTGCGGCCCACAAACCTGTAAATACATTGAGTTCGCAAGCCGAGTCTGACTCGTGCGTGAGAATGAAGGTTTGTGTCGCATCGCGGTTGAGGAGTCGAATAACGGTGTTTCCAGAGGCACCAAGAATTTTGCGCAAGAGAAACAAGAGAAAAGAGTCGTCACATGCTGATTACCTCGTGGTCGCCCCGGGTGCTCTGGAATTTAGTTCGACAAAACGGCCGGCAGCGTCGGTCGGCGTCTCCCAGTGAAAGGCAAATGGCTCGATCAGCCGAGCGGCTGGAAGTTCGGGAACTGTTGACCGTCGAACCGATCTCGCTCGCAGACTCAAGTCTCTTTGGTCAGACGGGTGATGGATACTCGCGGCTGCGCCAGGATGGGGCCAGCATCAGCGCCGACGGCCAACTGGTCGTCTTCGAAAGCGACGCCAATGATCTGGTTCCGAATGACGCCAACAGGGCGTCAAACACTTCCTATCCATTGACCGACGTCTTCCTGTTCAACCGGGCGACTGGGCAGACGTCGCTGGTCAGCGTCAACCTGGCCGGAACCAGCAGCGGGAACGGCACCTCGAACAATGCGAAGATCAGCCCCGATGGGCGGTATGTGCTGTTCGAAAGCACCTCTAATAACCTGACGAGCGAGATTGTAAGCCAGTTCGTCAGCTTCAGTGGATCGGACATCTTCCTGCGTGATCTCCAGACCGGCACGACGACACTCATCAGCAAGAGCTTCTCCGGCACGCACTCCGGAAACAGAGCCTCCAGTGCCGCCAACATCAGTGCCGACGGCCGCTACGTCGTTTTCTCGAGCATCGCGAGCAACCTCATCGCCGACGACACGATCGGTAAATATACCGCCGATGTTTTCGTGCGCGACTTAGTGGCCGGCACAACGACACTCGTCAGTCACAAACTCGGAGATGTCGCCAGCGGTGGGAACGGCAGCAGCCTCGACCCGCGAATCAGCGACGACGGTCGATTCGTTGCGTTTCGCAGTTTCGCGAAAGACCTCTTCCCGAACGACGTTTCGCAACTCGACAACATCTGTGTCTGGGACCGCCAAACCACCACGATCGAGGTGATCAGCATCGATTCGGCCGAGGTGAGCCAGTCCAACGGGGCGAATTTCCTGTCTCCCGGCCGGGCCTTCAGTGCCGATGGCCGCTATGTGCTGTTCGAGACGGATGCATCGAATCTCGTCCCGCAAAGCGCCGCCGGGCAAGGGTACAATGTCTATCTCCGTGATCGGCAACTCGGGACGACCGTCGCCGTCACGCTCAGTGAGGACGGCTTGCTGGCAACAGGAGGAATCAGCGCGACAATGACCCCCGACGGCCGGTACGTCGCGTTCGTCAGCGGCAATACGGATCTCGTTGCAGGCGTCACCGACACGAACGGGACTTGGGACGTCTTCCTGCGTGACATGCTAACCGGAACGACAAAACTGGTGAGCCGGAGCGTGACTGGCGCTAGTACCGGGAACTCGAGTTCGGGAGTGGCTTCTTACCCGTATAGCTTCACGCCGGGAGCGCTCGTGCTGAGCGACGATGCCCGGTACGTGGCGTTCGTCAGTGACTCAAACAATCTGGTCGCGGGAGTCGCCGACCCCAACCAGGCCCTGACGGAGGCATTTGGAGCATACCGCCGAGATGTCTTCGTCCGCGACACGGTCCTGGAGACGACGAATCTGATCAGCCGGAACCTCGCCGGGACGGCGACGGGATCGAGCGGCTCATTCACTCCGGCGATGAGCGCCGATGGTCGAGTGGTCGCCTTCGAGAGTCTGGCGAATGACCTCATCGCCGGGCAGGATGGCCTCGGCAAACTCGACGTGTTCGTTCGGGACGTGACGGCCGGGCGAACGGACCTGGCATCGCAGCGCACGCCTTTCTTTCCCGAATGGCGGCTGATGAGCACGGAAGGGCTGCTGGACGACGCGACTCCCGATGGCCGTTTTGTCGTCTTCTCAAACCATCAAGGCGGGCCAATCTTCGTGCGCGACCGGATCGCCGGAACGGTCGAGGAAGTCAGCGTGCAGCCGAACGGTGCTGCCGGCACCGGCAGTGGGAGCCGGATCAGCGCGGATGGACGGTTCGTGGTCTTTACCAGCTACCTGAACCTCGCGACCAACGGACCAGTATCGACCGGCTATCAGATCTGGATTCGTGATCGGCAGACGAGTCAGACCCGGCTGGTCAGCGTGAACCCCGCCGGTCAGGCCGCAGGGGGCAGTGAGCCATCCAGTATTTCGCTGAGTCGCGACGCGCGGTACGTCGCCTGGACGAGCTCGTCGCTGGACCTGGTCCCGAACTTCGTCGACGGCAATGGGAACAATGTCCCTTATGGCGGCTTCCTAGACGTCTTCATCCGCGACCTGAATACGGGGATCACTCGGCTTGTCAGCCACGTCGCGAACAACTCCAGTCAAAGTGGGAATGGTTACTCAGCCTCCCCGATCTTCAGTGCTGATGGAAGCCAACTGATCTTTACAAGTCAGGCGACCGATCTCATCACGGGTCTCACCGACGTCAACAACGCGTTCGACGTTTTTGCCTTCGATGTCGCGACCGGTGTGACCGAACTGGTCACCGCGAATACGGCGGGAACCGGGACTGGAAACCAGGACAGTACGGTCGAGGCGGTCGTCAGTGCCGACGGTCGATTCGTGGCGGTCAGCAGTAATGCGATTGACCTCGCAACCGGCACAATTTCCGGGCAGTTCGGGCGGCTCAGTAACATCGTCGTTCGCGACCTGCTAATGAACACCTCGACTCTTGTCAGCACGAGCACGTCGGGCACGAGTTCCGGCAATTTAAATTCTTTTAACCCGTCGATCAGTGCGGATGGCCGATACGTGGCCTTCGACAGTGACGCTTCTGACCTCGTCTCAGGCGATACGGGGGGGTTCCGGGACTACGACGTCTTCGTTCGCGACCTGTTGACGGCGACGACGACCCGCGTCAGCGTTACTCCGGCTGGCGGCCAAGCCGACAGTCCTTCGTACCAGCCCTTGATCAGCCCGGACGGGCGACGAGTCTCCTTCTACAGCCGCGCCTCAAACTTGGTTGCGAATTTTGTGGATGTAAACGGCGGCGGAGATGATCTTTTTGTCCGCGATCTGCTGTCCGGTGTGACCGATCACGTCAGCGTCAACGATTCGGGAACGGCCACCGGCAACACCGACAACTTCGGAGCCAGTTATGGAAATGTGTGGCAGCGGGTCTTCACGGCCGACGGCGGGACACTGTTCTTCAACGGCAATCCAAGCAACCTCGTCGTCGCCGATCGGAACTCGACCGTCGACGT
>JAYVQJ010001051.1:0-4080 GCA_043777235.1 Planctomycetia bacterium | reverse complement strand
GAAACAAAGGGAAACGCCTCTTGTCATCGCCCTCGCTGACGCTGCGGGTTAGTAAAGTAAGTGCCATTGCGCTAGCGCGTGCCGGCTCATAAAACTTGACACACGGTGCTCGAATTCCGCATATCAAGGAATTTGGTGGCGTCGATCACGTCATCAATCCATCGCCGGGTGCCGACAGTGCCAAGTCGTTTGCTGCTGGTACACCTGAGCAATCGCGAGGAGCCGACTTTCGGAATAGGCTCGACCGGCGAGTTGGAGTGCCGTTGGCAGCCCTTCTTCGCCGAAGCCATTGGGAATCGAGATTGCGGGGACACCGGCCGCGTTGGTGGCTCCGCCGATTTGTGAGCCGGCCAGCCCCTTGCGGTACTCGTCCCACGGGCGGTCGACTGGGTATGCGACGCTCGGCAAAGTCGGGCTGACGACGGCGTCAAACGGAGTCATTGCGGCGTCGAGTTCCCGTTGAATGATCGCTCGAATCCGCATCGCGTTGATGTAGTCCTTGGCCGGGATCGTCAACGCCGAGTACAGCCCCCAGCGATCTTCGTCGGCGGTCATCTCCCAAACTTTGCCATTCTTGGCGAGGTCTTCAAACGCGGCAGCCATCTCGCACGAGATGATCAACGAGTTGACCGAACCATACGGCAAGTCGGGCAGCTTGAATTCGGCGAGCGTCGCGAAGCCTCCGAGAACTTTCAGCGACTCCTCGAAGTTCGCTTTGACTTCCGGCTGCACTTTCGAGACGGCGTCACTGAGCACTCCGATGCGGAACGGGCAGGCGGCCGGTGCGGCGGGATGAGCATTTGCGACGGACGATTCCTGAATCGCTGCGAGAATCCACGCACAATCCTGTGCCGTGCGTGCGAGCGGGCCGAGCTTGTCCATTGTCCAAGTCAACGCCATCGCCCCCTTACGGCTAATGAGGTCGTAGGTCGGCCGCAGTCCCGTGACTCCGCAATTACCGGCGGGAGTCATAATCGAGCCCCACGTTTCGGTGCCGATCGAAAACGGGACGAGTCCCGCAGCGACGGCGGCTCCGGAACCGCTCGAAGAACCGCCGGCCCAGCGTTTGAGATTCCACGGGTTGAGTCCCGGTCCTGTGAACGTCGCGTTGGCTTGCCGGTATCCCAATCCGCCGGCGATTTCGACCATCGCCAACTTCGCGGCGAGCACCGCACCGGCCTCGCGAAGTTTCGTGATGACGACGGCGTCTTCATCGAAGACCTGATCCTTGAATGGTGCCGCGCCCCAAGTGGTCGGAATGCCTTTCGTCGCGAGCAAGTCTTTCGCACCGTACGGAATTCCGTGCAGCAGACCTCGATCGCGACCAGACCAAAGTTCGGTGTCGGCTTGCTGAGCTTCGGTCAGCGCTCGCTCACGAGTCACCGTTACGACAGCGTTCAACTTTGGACCGAGTCGTTCCAAGCGTTCGAGAAAAAAACGCGTGAGTTCAACAGACGTGAATTCTCGCGAACGGAGTCGCCGGCCGAGATCGGCAACGGTTGCGAACGCGCAGGAATTGGGAACGGCCATCGGTGTCGTCTCCACTAAGGTCAATCGATTGTGTCGAGGGTGCCGGTTTTAAGAGCGTTGGGCGATTGGGCAAAGTCTTTGGGAAAAAATGAATCGCACCAATTTGACTCCGTGCGGTGCTGACCTAGGTTTCAAGTGACAGTACTGACCGCGACTCAAACGGTGATCACCAACAGAAACGAGTCGTGAATCAGCTTGCGAACCGCGGCACCGCCAAGGAACGCGAAAGAATTCGGTGGCCACTGAATTGTTGCTGTCGTCCCGGAACCTGAGAGATTTCGGGTGTCCAATCCAAAAATCATCAAAGAGAAAGTGAGCTTAACCATGAACCTTTTGAAGAAATTCCTCGCGTCTGAAGATGGTCCGACCGCTGTCGAGTACGCCGTCATGCTGGCTTTGATCGTTGTGGCTTGCATCACCACGATCAGCGCGCTGGGCACGAAGGTGAATGCCTCGTTCAACGCCACCAAGACCGCTCTGCCGTAACCGGGTGTGGAAGTGACTTCCACGTCCACAATTTCGCCGCCCACCTTGCCGAAGTTCGCTTCGGCGGGGCGGCGGCGGAATGTTTTTGAAAACCTCGGATACTCAACGATCGACTGGAGTTTCAATTCGATCTGATCAACGCGGCTCGCATCTAATGCGGCCAGGAGAGTGTGAAATGAATCTGCTGAAGAAATTCCTCACGTCTGAAGATGGTCCAACTGCTGTTGAATACGCGGTCATGTTGGCTCTGATTGTCGTGGCTTGCATCACGACGATCACCGCACTTGGAACGAAGGTCAATAGTTCGATCGACGCGACCAAGACCGCTCTGCCGTAACGAGACGAGGGCCTTCGCCCTCAAAACAATTTTCCGCCGACTGCCTCGCCGGGGAGACCCGGTCGAGGCGGCTCGGCCGTTTGAAGCAAGGTGTGTGCGTCATGTTTTTCTCCTGGATGAATTTGGAAACGGCACAGCTCGTCGAGTTGTTGACGACGTCATTCGTCGCGGTGACCTCGGCGTGCAGTTGGCTGTTTCTGTCGGCCCGGACTTAGGCGTGTCCTCCCCAAGCCTGTGTGCGACGCAGTGCCGATCCTCCGCGAATGAGTAGCGGCCGAGCACTGTCGATCTACCCCCTCGAATCGATGCCTCACACGAAAGGCCCTGAAACATGGACTGGCAAGAACTGTTACTGAATCACTGGCACGTCAAACTGGTGACGATCGTGTTGATCGTCGCCGCGTGGATTGACGGCAAAGAACTCCGCGTGCCGAACTGGATCACGTTTCCGATGGTCCTGTCGGGCTTGGCTTACAACCTGATCGCCGGCGGCTGGGGCGGTTGGAACAGCGGCCTGGCGGGCGCGCTGCTCGGCACTGTGGTCGGCCTCGCGACGTTGTTCTGGCTGTGGATGCTTGGCGGCATGGGAGCCGGCGACGTGAAGCTGATGGCTGGCATCGGCGCGTGGCTCGGCCCTGTGGTCATCACCGAAGTCTTCGCGGCAACAGCAATCATTGGTGCGGTCATGGCCGTGGTGATGGTCGCGATGCAGAAAGATTGGAAGCGTCACTCGACCAACTTCTTGGTCATCGTTCACGAATGGATGGACCTCAAGAAGTTGGGCGTCAGCGGCGTCGCTGAGATCGCGGCCGAACGTAAGCCAACGATGCGACTGCTGCCCTACGGCATTCCGATTTGCTTTGGAGCGATCGCCGTCTTTCTGTACGACGGCATGTTGATCTGACCGGCAGAAATTGCAGATCGTTGGGGGCCGCTCGGCCCCCTTCGGCTTGCGCAACGTGAAGTTCAAGAACGTTTCCCCTGATCCGAGAGTCCCCGCGACCGGCATAGCCGTTATAGGCTGAAGAGTCTGCCCAGACGGTGCCGATCATACGAAGGAAGGCATGGTGTCCCATGCGACCGAAGACATTGGCTTTGTTGGCTGTCGCCGCGATGTGCGGTTTGGTGGCCATGCTGGGAGTTCAACAAGTCCTCACGAAACAAAATGAGGGAGGACCGGAGACAGCTCAGGTGCTGGTCGCCAAAGCGGACATCCTTCCGGGACAACCGCTCGACGACACGAACGTGGAATTCAAGGAGATGCAGACAGCGACAATCCCGGAAGGGGCCGTCATCCAGAAAGAGCAGTTCCAGGATCGAGCACTGAAGGTGCGAGCCTTCCCCGGGGATTTCATCCTGGTGGCGAAACTCGACAAGAAAGGAATCCGAAACGCATCCAGTCAAGTTCCCAAGGGCAAGCGTGTCGCGGCGGTGCCGATCGACAGCACGATGACCGGAATCGGGTTGATTCAACCTGGTGACCGCGTCGACGTGCTCGTCACCTATCGTCCCGCGGCGGGCAATCGTGATGTGGGGCTGGGCTTGGAAGTGAAAACGGTTTTGCAAAGTGTCGAGGTCTTTGCCATCGACGGCGTGACCGATGTGACACTGATCGCTCGAGCGGGTGATCCAAAAGCAGTGGCGACCAAAAACGTGCAGTTGCTGCTGTCCAATGAACAGAACCGGCTGCTGACCTTGGCCGGGGATCTGAGCGGCGGGAAATTGCA
>JAYVQJ010001050.1:0-4093 GCA_043777235.1 Planctomycetia bacterium | reverse complement strand
CCGGTTCGGGCGACGATTGACGTTCCGAACCGGACGCTAGCGCGTTCCGGCTGATTGGATCGGCAACACAAGAATCAACAAGAGTGGCGGAGAGCCGGAAAATGTAGACGAGTCACTCCGTGACTCGAAGTTTCCGGTCACGGAGTGACCGGTCTACTTTGTGACTTTAGCCGATCGTCTTGCCGACGGCGGCGGCCACGAGTCGGCAGCGAGCCATCGTGTCGGCGAATGCTGCGGGGGTGAGTGATTGTGCTCCGTCGCTCATCGCCTTCTTCGGATCGGGATGGACTTCGATGATCAGCCCGTCGCTGCCGCATGCGACTGCCGCGAGGCACATCGACGGGACGAGCGACGCGATGCCGGTGCCGTGGCTGGGATCGACGACGACCGGCAAGTGAGTTTTCTCTTGCAGATACGCGACGGTCGCCAGCGGCAGTGTGAACCGCGTGTGCGTCTCGAACGTGCGGATGCCGCGTTCGCAGAGCATGACTTGCTGGTTGCCTTGATCGAGGATGTATTCTGCGGCCAACAGAAACTCTTCGATCGTTGCGGATGGGCCGCGTTTGAGCAGCACCGGCAGTCGAGTCTCGCCGACCGCTTGCAGCAGGTGGTAGTTTTGCATGTTGCGAGCGCCGATTTGCAGCACGTCGGTGTACTTCGCCACGAGATCGACGTGTTGCGGAGTCATGACCTCGGTGACGATCGCGAGGCCGGTCTTCTCGCGAGCGAGTGCGAGTAACTTCAGTCCTTCTTCTTTCATGCCTTGAAAGGCATACGGACTGGTGCGGGGCTTGAAGGCTCCGCCGCGCAGGGCGGTTGCGCCGGCGGCTTTGACCTGTTCGGCAGCGAGCAGGATTTGCTCTTCGCTTTCGACTGAGCACGGCCCGGCGATGATTCCGATGTGGCCGCCGCCGACAACGAGACCGCGCGTGCGAATCGTCGTCGGCTCAGGTTTTGTTTCACGACTGGCGACTTTGTACGGGGCGAGGATCGGAACGACTTGCTCGACCTCGTCGTAGGATTCGAGCAGTTCTTTTGCTCCGCTCCGCTTGTCGCCAACGGCGGCGACGACGGTTCGCTCGGTGCCGACGATGACGTGAGCCTTCAGGCCCAGCTCTTCGACCTTGCGAGCGATCTGCTGGACCGCTTCCGGCGTCGCGGAATGTTTCATCACAACAATCATTTCATCATCTCCAGTTCGCCAAAATTGGCGGCCACAAACTAACCCGAAGCGTGAGCGAGGGCGAGTGCTCGCAAACGAGTGGATATCGATGAAGCGTTCGCCCTCGCTCACGCTTCGGGTTAATGAACTACGACAGCAGTCGTTCCGCGAGTCGGACCCAGTAGGTCGCACCGATCGGCAGCAGGTCGTCGTTGAAATCGTATCGCGGGTTGTGCAGGACTCGGCCGTTGTCGGAGGGGCCGTTGCCGGCCCAGAGGTAGCAGCCGGGACGCTCCTGCAACAGGAACGAAAAATCTTCACCGCCCATGCAGGGCATGACGTTCGTATCGACGTGCTGCTGGCCAACGACATCGGCAGCGGTCTCGGCGGCCCACTGAGTTTCCTGCGGCGTGTTGACTGTTGCCGGGTAACGGCGGTCGTAGTGCAACTCGGCGGATGCTCCGAGCGACGTCGCGATGCCGCTGACGATACGTCGCATGTGCGACTCGGCCATGTCCTGCGTCTCTTTGCGAAATGTTCGCACGGTGCCGCGCAGCTTCACTTCGGTCGGGATCACGTTCCATGTGTCGCCGCCGTGAATCTGAGTGACGCTGACGACAAGCTGGTCGAGCGGATTCACGTTGCGGCTGACGATGGTCTGCAACGCGGTCACGATCTGCGATGCCGCGACGATCGGATCGACTCCCAGATGCGGCATCGCGGCGTGTGTGCCGTAACCGCGAACGATGATCTCGAAGACATCGAACGCGGCCATGATCGGGCCAGAGCAAACTCCGAATTGACCGACCGGCATGCCCGGCCAGTTGTGCATTCCAAAGACGGCGTCGCATGGGAACTGATTGAAGAGGCCCTCTTCAACCATGACTCGGCCGCCACCTTCGTTCTCTTCGGCCGGTTGAAAGATGACATTCACCGTGCCTGTGAAGTTGCGCGATTCGGCCAGATACCGAGCCGCTCCGAGCAACATCGTCGTGTGTCCGTCGTGTCCGCAGGCGTGCATCTTGCCGGGATTCTGCGAGCGATGCGGCACGTCGTTCAGCTCTTCGATGTCGAGCGCGTCGATGTCAGCTCGGAGACCGATGTTTCGCAGCCGCGCATCGCCGGATTTCTTGCCACGAATGACGCCGACCACGCCGGTCTTCGCCAGACCGCGATGTGTTTCGATGTCCCAGGCTTGCAGCTTCGAGGCGATGAACTCAGAGGCGAACGTTTCCTCAAACGCCGTCTGCGGGTGAGCGTGCAGTTCACGCCGCCACGCGGTGAGTTCGGGATGCCATTCGGTCAGTCGCGAGAGAACGGTCATTGCGGGTTCCTTACTGGCAGCTTGCGCTGAGTGTGAGAGTCACGAGCGACTCCCGGCATAGGCGGTTTGTCTCTCCGTCACTCTCAAACCCTCACACTCCGATACTTTCAATTCATTGGCGGACTCTCAGCCGCGACATCCGGCGGCAGAATCCAAATCTCGCCGAAGGCGTCGACTTGGTCGGCTCGGAAACCATGATGCCGGAGCAGTTCGAGAATCGCCAGGAAGATGCTGATGATTCGGCTCCGCTGCGACGCATTGTCGAACAGCGCTGTGAACGGGATGCGGCCCGCCTCGCGAACTTTCGCTCCGATCTGTTCGACGTAGACCGAGATCGGCGTGTCGTCGTAGCGGATTCTCGATTCCTCTTCGATGACTCGCCGTTCGACGACTCGGCTGAGCGCGCTGACCAAGTCCCAGAGTTCGACCCCTTTGATCCGGTCGGCACTCGGATCGCGCACGGCATCGGGACGCTCGTCGCTGAGCCGCGGATATCGCTCGCGCCACTCGGCGGCCCGCTCGTCGAGAGCTTGCGCCGCCTCCTTGAACTTTTTGTATTCAAGCAACTGCTGAATCAATCCACCGCGCGGATCGTCGGTCGTCTCGACGGGAACTTCTTCCTCTTCCTCCGCATTCGGCAGCGCCAGCCGACTTTTGATTTCGAGCAGCGTGCTGGCCATGACCACGAAGTCGCCCGCTTGATCGAGATCGAGAAACTGCAACGCTTGTAAGTACCGCTGGAACTGCGAGGTGATTTCAGCAATCGGCAGGTCGAGCAAATCCAGCTCGCTCCGCCGGACTAGGAACAACATCAGGTCCAGCGGCCCGGAATAGCGATCAAGTTCCACGCGATAATCGACGGTCATGGCGGCACTGTAGCAATGCGGCGGAGTTCGTCGAATCTCGTTCGGCCACTCCGTACAATCCCACCCTACAAACTCCGTCCAACTTCCGAGAGTCTGCCGCCATGAAAGCGATTGCCGTCAAGCCGCGAAATCCGAACAGTGTCCACTTGGCCGAGCTGCCGAAGCCGCGTGTCGATGACGTCCCCAACGGGCGCGGAGTGCTGGTCAAAGTCTTGAAGGTGGGAGTCGATGCGACCGACCGTGAGATCAATGACGGGCTGTATGGCAACCCGCCGCCAGGCTACGACTTCTTGGTGCTCGGCCATGAATCGTTCGGCATTGTCGAAGAAGTTGGTCCGGCCGTGCGGCACGTCAAGCGCGGTGATTACGTCACCTGCACCGTGCGTCGGCCGGGCAATTCGATCTTCGACCGCATCGGCCGTTCGGACACGACCAGCGAGGAAATCTATTACGAGCGCGGCATCAATCTGCTGCACGGCTTCCTGACCGAATACTACGTCGATGACTCCGAGTTCGTCGTTCGAGTGCCGCCGGCATTGAAGCATCTGGGTGTGCTGGCCGAACCGATGAGCGTTGCGGATAAAGCCATTCAGCAAGTCTACGAAGCTCAGAAGCGGCTGCTCGTCTGGGAGCCGAAGATTGCCTACGTCACCGGAGCCGGCCAGATCGGCTTGCTCGTGACGCTGAACTTGCGACTGCGCGGCGTTGAGGTTTTCACGATCGCGCGCGGAGCCAAACCCA
>JAYVQJ010001049.1:0-4094 GCA_043777235.1 Planctomycetia bacterium | reverse complement strand
TCGTTAGGTTCCTGGCAGCGTGATGATGATTTCTGTGCCTGAGCTGTGACTGTCGCCGACGATGATGAGGCCGTCATGTTCGTCGATAATTCGCTTACTGATTGCCATGCCAAGGCCGGTGCCGGTTGGTTTTGTCGTGAAGAACGGCTCGAAGTTTTTTTGCCGTTGTTCCGGAGTCATGCCGGGGCCATCGGTCTATTTCTTAACCAACGCAACAAACCTCTCTCCGGGAAAAATTACCGAGCATTTGCAGCGCATCGAGCGACAAGTCGCTGTGTCGGATTCAGTAATCTCGGCTCTGTCCGAGTTCGCGAAGTTGCCGCTGCCGAACTTGCAGCCGACATCCATCGCTGGCTGTCTCAAAAATTCAGTCCCGCTCGACTCGTGGCCGGACAACGTGGAGCTTGTCTTTCAGATTCCGGACGGCCTCCCAAACGTGCTCGCCGATGAAAAGCAATTAGCGATCGTCTTCGCCAACCTGATCCGCAACGGCTGTGACTCGATGTCGTCCGAGGGCGGATGTGTGACGCTCTCGGCCCGAGAGCGATCGGATTAGATCGAGGTTTCTGTGACCGACACCGGCTGCGGCATTAAGGCGGAAGACTTGCCGCGCATCAGTGAACCTTTCCGATCGACGAAACCTCGCGGCATCGGTTTGGGTTTGGCGCTGTCGCACGCGATCTTGGATAAGAATCGCGGCCCAATGAACGTCGTCAGCGAAGTCGGTCGCGGCAGCACCTTCACGGTGCTGCTGATGGCGGAAAGCAAATGAGGAATGCTTGAAGTGGAGATGACCTAAGAGCCAAATTTCAATGTCCAACGAATCACCAACTCCAAAATCCCAATTGCCGTACGTCGGACCTCTCTGCATCGGTTCACCTCGGTCGACTCGTTGAAGCTTGGTTTGGAAGCCTGAATTTCGGCGCTCAGTGGCGCTCACGGTCAGTTGTCGCACTCCTTTTTGTGTTGGCTGAAAACCCCTATCGACGAAAGGAGACTGATCGTTCACATTTCCTTCATCCGATCTTCATAAAGAATTTCTTTCACCTCTCATTACTCGAGGCCCCGGTCATGGGGGATCTCTACCTCGGACTGCTGATTTTGGCGGTTTTGTCCGCCATTTTGTTCGGTGTTGGCCGAGCGATCGGTCGGCGTGTTTCGCGACGAGCAGCCAATCAATTGAGTCTTTTGGCCGTCATTGGGCTGATCTCATACATCGCTTTTCTGTGGGATCAAACGGCGCTGGTCCGCGTGCTGCCGTTTTCCAACCTAATTGTCTTGGGGAATTGGTTTCCACTCGCAGCGAGCATTCTGAGCGGTTTGGCCTCAACGCAAGCGATGTTGCCTGCTTGGCGACGCGGATTGACGGTCGCCGTTCTGCAATCGGTTGCAATGCTCGTTGTGTTGTCACCGCTTTTGGGGAGTCCGCCCCACTGTGGCAACGCTTGGAGAGAAGGGGTTTGTCTTCAGACCACGAAATCGACCTGTTCGGCGGCTTCCGCCGCGACGTTGCTCGAACTGCATGGCGTCCACGCGACTGAGCAAGAAATGGCAGAGCTTTGTTTAACTCGTCGTGGTACCAATTGGATGGGTCTGTATCGAGGATTGAAAAAGAAAACTGCTGGAACGGAATGGGACGTCGAGGTCTTCACGGGTACTGCGAACGAACTGCGGTTGCTCAATTCGCCAGCGATTCTGAGTGTCGGGCTCGCTCAGGATGCGCAAGCGGACTCGTTCTATCAGACGGAACTCGGCTGGCGACCGGGGGTGCGTCATTCAGTCGTCTTGTTCGGGTTCGTCACAGATCTCGTTGACATCGGCGAGCCAACTCTCGACGCCGGCCGTGAACGCTGGACCAACAACGATCTGCACGACGTCTACCTCGGCCAGGGGATGCGATTAGTTCGTCGCGTGAATTGACCCAGCCTGTCAAAGTCTCGATGCAATGCTCGACATGGCGTGAGCCGCAGTCACGAAACCCTCGACATCGAGACCGATATCCGCCAGCAACTCGGCACGTTCACCGTGCTCGATGAAGCGGTCAGGAATGCCGAGACGCTTGATATGGTCAGTGCGTAATCCAGCATCATTCGCAGCTTCGAGGACCGCACTGCCGAAGCCGCCGCAGAGCGTCCCTTCCTCAACAGTGATGACGAATCCGCAGTCTTCAACCGCTTTGAGAATCGTCTCTACGTCCAACGGCTTCGCAAAGCGAGCGTTGATCACACCCACATCGAGTCCTTCGGCTCGCAACTTCACGGCCGCTCGCACGCAATCGCCAAAGAGTGTTCCGAAGGCGATGAACATGCCGTCGGTACCCCATTCGTAGATCTCAGCTTTTCCAAGCTCCAGCAGAGTTGCTGGGCGTTCGACTCGCTCGACGTTGGTCTTTGGATAACGGATCGAAGTCGGTCCGTCATAACCGAGCGCGAAGTCAAGCATCGCCGCGACGTCGGCCTCGTCTCCAGGAGCCATCTGCACGATGTTCGGGAAGCAGCGGAGATACGTGTTGTCGAATGCCCCGTGATGCGTCGGGCCGTCGGGACCAACGAGGCCTGCTCGATCGAGACACAACATAACGGGCAAGTTTTGGAGCGTGACCTCTTGGAAGATTTGATCAAAGCCACGTTGCAGAAAAGTGCTGTAGATATCGACGATCGGCCGCATCCCGCTCTTGGCCATGCCGGCGGCGAATGCAACCGCATGGCTTTCACAAATTCCCGTGTCGAAGAACCGATCGGGAATCTCGGTGCGAATCTTGTTGAGTGCGTTGCCCGCGCACATGGCAGCGGTCAGTACGCAAACGCGAGCGTCTCGCTTCATCGCTGAGTAAATCGCGTCGCTCATTGCATTCGTGTAGGCACGCCCCGACGAAGCCTTGGCCGGGACGATCTCGTTGTCTTCGGTGCGAGTGAACGGCGACGGCGAGTGAAACTTCACCGGATCCTGACAAGCCGGTTCGAAGCCGTGTCCCTTCTCAGTGAACACGTGCAAAAGTACCGGACCACGGACGTCCTTGACCAGTTCCAAATATCGCCGCAGAGTCTTGATATCGTGACCATCCACCGGACCGATGTATCGGAATCCCATTTCCTCAAACAGCATTCCGCCGTGTAAGAAGCCCTTGACGGCATCCTTGAATTGAGCGAGCGCGTGCTCGACTGTTTCTCCGACAACCGGAAGCTTGTTGAGTAACCAAGCGACATCTCGCTTCAGCCCGTTATAGAATGGAGCAACGCGAGCTTTGTCGAGCGTCTCGGCCAATCCACCAACGCGCGGGCAGATCCCCATCTTGTTGTCGTTGAGAATAACCAGCAGGTCTTTCTTCAGCCCGGCCGCGTTGTTGAATGCTTCAAAAACAATACCGGATGGCAGCGCTCCGTCACCCACGACGGCGACGGCTTTCCGCCCATCTGCGTGCAAGAGATCGTCTGCCGCCTTGAGGCCAAGTACCGTTGAGACGGAAGAACCGGCATGCCCGGTCATAAACAGGTCGTAGTCGCTCTCAGTGGGGTTGGGATAACCCATCAATCCACCCTTGCGGCGAATCGACTCAAACTCGGCAAAGCGACCGGTGATCAGTTTGTGCGGATAGATTTGATGCCCAGTGTCCCAGATCAGTCGGTCCTTCTCAAAATCGAAGACCGAGTGAAGTGCGATACACAACTCAACCACGCCCAAATTGCTTGCGAAATGGGCGGTGCGGTCGGCGCATACCGAGCAAAGCGCCTCGCGGATTTCCGCAGCCAAGCGTCGAAGTTGCTCCTCTGAAAAGCCCCGCAAATCCTGCGGTGACATGATGCGTGAAAGGAGTTCGAACGTCATCAATGACCTCAATGTTCTCGAAAGACAACGCGAGCCGATTCCTCCGACTTGCCCGCGTCTTGCTGTGCAGAATACCGTCAATTTCGTCTGCCGTGAAGCAGTTTTGCAAATCGTTCGTGTTTGGCAGTGTCGTGTTTTCGTCTTATCGATCGAAAAGTCCACGCAACTAATCCTCAAATAAGCGATCTCTTCTCGCGTTTTCAGCGATTGTGTTGGGACGGATTTTGAGCGGGCGGTCGAGGTTGACCGCAGTCTGGGTTTCGAGGTTG
>JAYVQJ010001048.1:0-4097 GCA_043777235.1 Planctomycetia bacterium | reverse complement strand
GCGCATGGGGCTCCGGTGGATGCGGAGGGCAATCCGGTTTTCTATTCGACTCCGAAAAGCTACGCCGACGCGAAGTCGGACGGCGAGCGTTGGCGCTGGATGCTCTCGCAAACGATGGAGCTGCAACCGAGCCGCAAGAACGAAGTGCTGCTGACGTTCGCGGCGTTTCTGCAAAGCCAGTTCGGTGTCGAAACGATGGCTCACTTCGGTTGGTGGTCGCGGTTCTCGGATGACAACGCGAAGGCTGATTCCAAGACCGGTACGTTCGCGATTCACACGCTCGGTGAAGACGAGACGATTGCGAACCTCGCGACCGGCGTGAAGCGTTTCAAACTGCCGGACGAGTTCAATCCGTTCCGCATCTGGCAGACGATCATCGCCAGCGGCAAGAGCGGCGAAGGTGCGAATGCTCGCGATCTCGTTGCGAACTTCTACCAGAACCGTCGGCAGTACCCGAAGGCCGTCGAAGCGTGGAAGGCTGCGATTGCCGAGTACGGAGCGGGGCAGCCGGGCGGACCACATCGGCAGCTCGCACTCGATCAGATCATCAAGAACTGGGGCCGCTTCGAACCGTCGCCCACTCAACCGTCCGGCAAGGGAGCAACTGTTGATTATCGCTTTCGCAACGGCAATTCAGTCACGTTCACGGCGCACGAATTGAACGTCGCGAAGTTGCTCGACGACGTGAAGAAGTATTTGAAGAGCAGCCCCGCACAGATCAACTGGCAGGAGATGAACCTGCAGGACATCGGGCATCGCATCGTTGTCGAGAACCAATTGCAGTACGTCGGCGCGAAGGTGGCTGAATGGACATTGAAACTGACTCCGCGAGCGAATCATGTTGATGACCGCGTCACCGTCACGACGCCGTTGCAGAAGCCGGGGGCGTATCTGGTGGAATCCAAGATGGCCGACGGCAACACCAGCCGCATCATCTTGTGGGTCGCCGACACGGTCATTGTGAAGAAGCACCTCGAAGCGAAATCGTTCTACTTCATCGCCGATGCCGTCTCTGGCCAGCCGATCGCGAAGGCCAATGTTGAGTTCTTCGGTTGGAAACAAGAGCCGGTCGCTCCGAACAAGCCGCAGTGGAAGATCATCACGCGTGACTTTGCCGAGTTCACGAACGCCGACGGACAATTGATGCTCGGAGCGAATCAGCAACCGCAGGAGTTTCAGTGGGTCGCGATCGCTCGCACGGACAAAGGGCGGCTGGCGTATCACGGCTTCTCGCATGTCTGGTTTCAGCAGCGGCATGACCCGGAATACAACCAAGTCAAAACATTCACGATCACCGATCGGCCGGTCTATCGCCCGGGCCAGAAGGTGCAGTTCAAGCACTGGATCGGAGCGGCCAAGTACGACCAACCCGACTCGACGCTCTACCCAAAAGGGTCCGACATTCGCGTCGATATTTTGAATCCCAAGGGGGAGAAGGTCTTCGACAAGCAACTCTTCTCGGACGAATTCGGCGGCGTGGCGGGCGAGTTTGAGTTGCCGAAGGACGCTCCGCTTGGCGTATGGCAGGCGCGAGTCCATGCTCGTCCCGACGGCATTCACGGCGGCGGCGGTTCGTTCCGCGTCGAGGAATACAAGAAGCCGGAGTTCGAGGTGAAGGTCGATTCGCCGACCGAACCGGTGGCGCTTGGCGACAAGATCACGGCGACAATCAAAGCCAATTACTACTTCGGCGGAGCCGTCACGAAGGCGAAGGTCAAATACAAAGTCTTGCGGACCAATCACAGCAGTACTTGGTATCCGTCGGCGTCGTGGGATTGGTTCTACGGCCGCGGCTATTGGTGGTTCGCCGGTGATTACGACTGGTATCCCGGTTGGCATCGCTGGGGCTGTGCTCGGCCGTACCCGATCTGGTGGGCTCGCGGTGCCGAGCAGCCGGAAGTCGTCGTCGAACGCGAAACCGAAATCGGCGAAGACGGCACCGTCTCCGTCGAGATCGACACGTCGCTGGCGAAAGCCGTGCATGGCGACACCGATCACTCGTACTCGATCACGGCCGAAGTCGTCGATCAGTCGCGACGCACGATCGTCGGGACCGGCAACGTGCTGGTCGCTCGCGAACCGTTCCGAGTTTTCGCGTGGGTCAATCGCGGCCACTACCGCGCCGGCGACGACATCCTCGCCGAGTTCCGCGCTCAGACCGTCGATCAGAAGCCGGTCCAAGGCAACGGCGAGCTGACGCTGTTCTCGATCTCCTACAACGAGAAGAACGAGCCGGTCGAGAAGGCCGTGCAAACGTGGAAGCTCGACACGAACGAAGAGGGATACGCGCGCCAGCAACTCAAGGCCGCCAAAGCGGGACAATACCGGCTGAGCTACAAGCTGCCGAAAAGCCGCCGACAACGAGTGGCCCAGTCCAAATCCGTGCCCTCCGCGTCCTCCGCGTCCAACAATTCGCAGGCAAATAAGGACACGGATGGCACGGAAAACACGGATGTCGAATTCATTGAGGGCGGTTACTTGTTTGTCGTGCGCGGCGACGGCTTCGATGGCAAAGAATTCCGCTTCAATGATCTGGAACTCGTCACCGAAAAGCGCGAGTACGCGGCTGGCGAAAAGGTCCGGCTGATGATCAACACGAACAAAGCGGGCGGCGCGGTGCTGTTGTTCCTGCGACCGACCAACGGAGTGTATCTGCCGCCGAAACTGATTCGGCTCGACGGAAAGAGCCACGTCGAAGAGATCGACGTTGTGCAACGCGACATGCCGAACTTCTTTGTCGAAGCACTCACCGTCGCCGACGCGAAGGTGCATCAAGAGACACGTGAGATCGTCGTCCCGCCGGAGAAGCGAGTGCTCAACGTCACGGTCACGCCCAGTCAGGACGAATACAAACCCGGCTCGCCGGCGAAGGTCCAAGTCAAACTGACCGACGCGCAGGGCAAACCGTTCGTCGGCTCGACCGTGCTGAGCATCTACGACAAATCGGTCGAATACATCTCCGGCGGCTCGAACGTGCCGGAGATCAAAGAGTTCTTCTGGAAGTGGCGTCGGCATCATCAACCGCAAACCGAATCGAGCCTCGATCGGCACACTTATCAACTCTTGAAGCAGAACGAACAAGGCATGAACGACCTCGGCGTCTTCGGCGGCGCGGTGGTCGAAGAAATGGAGATGCTGCAAGCCGGCCAACCCAATCGCCGGATGAGCATGATGGGCCGCCACGCGATGACCGCCACGCGAGCCGGCGGCTTCGGCGGTGGCGGCCCGATGGCTCCGATGGCAGCCGCAGACGGAGCACTCGCCAAGGGAGCGATGCTCGGCGACGAGGCTTCCGACAAGGCGGGCGTCGGTGGCAAGCCGGATGCCGGCCCGCTGCCGAATACCGTGCAGCCGACCGTTCGCAGCAACTTCGCCGACACTGCCTTTTGGGCCGCCTCCGTCACGACGAACAAAGAGGGTCTCGCCGAAGTCGCGCTCACGATGCCCGAACAACTCACCGGTTGGAAAGTGAAGTGCTGGGCGATGGGACTCGGCACGAAAGTCGGTCAGGGCGAAGCCGAGATCACGACGAAAAAGAATCTGCTCGTGCGTCTGCAAGCTCCGCGATTCTTCGTGCAAAAGGACGAAGTCGTACTGTCGGCGAACGTCCACAACTATTTGAAGATCGACAAAGAAGTCGAAGCGGTGTTGGAGATCGATGAACGGCTGATGCGACTCGTGGGCGACGCAAACGCTGCGCAACTGAGCCGGAACGCGCTAGCGTCCGGTTCGGAAACAGTGGACGCCCCCAAATCGGACAAGCCGGACGCTAGCGCGTTCCGGCTGATGCGGTTGTCGAAACGAATCAAAGTCAAAGCCGGTGGCGAGGAGCGGGTTGATTGGCGAGTCGCCGTCATCGACGAAGGTGAAGCGGTCGTTCGCATGTCCGCGCTCACCGACGAAGAGTCCGACGCGATGGAGATGAAGTTCCCGGTCTACGTTCACGGGATGCTCAAGACCGAGAGTTGGTCGGGTGTCATTCGTCCCGACAAGAGCAACGGCAAGCTCACGATCAACGTCCCGAAGGAACGCCGAGCCAATCAGACGCGGCTCGAAGTCCGCTACTCGCCGACGCTGGCCGGGGCGATGGTCGATGC
>JAYVQJ010001047.1:0-4099 GCA_043777235.1 Planctomycetia bacterium | reverse complement strand
CGGTTTTTGCGGCACGAACCGGGGCTAGCGCCGCGCGGCTAATTCTGGGACTTCGGATGAGAGTCCTAATTTGTAGGCCGACTTCGCCGAAGTCGGCTATTCCCGACTTCGGCGACGTCGGGCGACATTGAAAACAGGACACTACCGTCCTGATCGCCGCGAGCCAGCGAAGGAGGACTCGATCGCCAGAAGTCGAAGCGAACACGGCTCAGTGTTTCTTGCGGCTGCGTCACGGACCTTCTCGGCAAGGCGTGCCATTCAATTCACGATCGTCTGCCCCCGTTACTCAACGACTGCGGAAGTACGCTTCCATGAACGAGTCATCGCCATCCCTTGCTCCCGAATTACGGCGGCGTCACCAGATCATCGACGAACCGCAGACCGCTCACTCAGTTCGCATGAGCCGATGTGCTGTAGCAGCCAATCAACACCGTGTGTGTTAAGACTTGCTAACAGCGCAGGTTGTGAGTGTCACGAAAACTGAACGGTCTCGGTTGAGCCGGTGATGCGCGAGAAATCAGTTTCGAAGAAAACGACAAGCGCGAGGGATTCTCGTTGAAGTCGGGTCACGACGACGCCAGCATGTCGCCCCATGCTCAACATCGCTCAACACCTGCTGCCGAACAACACGCTCAGTTATCTCGCCTTCCGGATCGCGTGTCTCGACACGCTTGAACGGATCGTGCTGGCCAGGCAATTTGGCCCAGAAGCAGCCGAGGGTTTCGGATATCTCACCGAAGTTCCGTTCTTGCGAGCGGTCCCTCCGCAGGTGCAGCTCGACTTGCTCTCGCAGACGTGGCAAAAACACCTGCACCGCGAGCAACTCGACGCGGATCTCGTCGATGAGTCGGTTGTCTTCGCCGTTTGTGAAACGGCGGCTCGTGTCGCTGAACAAGAACCGCAGCAGTTGCAGGCGTTGGGAGTTTCCGGGCCAAGACGCATCGCGCTGACGGCAAACACGTCGCTACCGGGAAAGCTGCGACAAGTGCATCTCGCGTTGCCGAACGAGGGAGACTTCTTGCTGATCAGCCAGTTCGAGGACTTACCTCCGTTTGAAGCGATGTCGCTGAAGGCTGAGTTCGGACTCGAACCCCGCAAGTGCGAACCGATGCTCGAAGCCCTTGGCCGCTGGCACGTCACGGCTGGATTTGCGAGTCGGCTGACGGGATTGCTGACCGACCGCGAGATCGCTCAGGCGGTGATGGTCGTGAAGAGCACCGTGTCTGTCGGACTTCCGTCGCATCCACAAGCCTAATTCGATGCGTTGCCGGTTGCGAACGCCGCGTGTTGGACACTGGAAAAAGCGAGCGATAACCGATTACAAGGTTGCCCGGCTAGCTGACTGACGAGGTGCTCGCGGCGGGCGGCAGCCGTTCTTGATGATTCGTTTCCCATCTTTGTTTCACACCCTCGTTTGTTGCAGCCGAGAATCGGCACCACGGAGAAAGTCATGGCTCGTCCCGTCACGTTGTTTACCGGTCAATGGGCAGATTTGAAGCTGGAAGATCTTTGCAAAAAGGCCAAGGACTTCGGTTACGACGGCCTGGAACTCGCCTGCTGGGGAGATCACTTCGAGGTCGACAAGGCCCTCTCTGACGACACGTACTGTGCTCGCAAACGCGACCTGCTCGAGAAGCACGACCTGAAGTTGTTCGCGATTTCGAATCATCTTGTTGGACAAGCGGTACTCGATGTCATCGACTCGCGGCACAAGGCGATTCTGCCGCCGTATGTTTGGGGAGACGGCAATCCGGCGAAGGTTCAGGAGCGTGCGATCGAAGAGATGAAGAACACCGCGCGAGCCGCTCAGAAGTTGGGTGTCGGCTTCGTCAACGGATTCACCGGTTCGAGCATTTGGCAGTACATCTACGACTTCCCGCCGACGCCGCGTGAGATGATCGAAGCAGGATTCAATCTGCTGGCCGAGCGTTGGAATCCGATCCTCGACGTGTTCGATGACTGTGGCGTGAAGTTCGCGCTCGAAGTTCATCCGACCGAAATCGCGTTCGACATTTACTCGGCCGAGTGGGCTTTGAAAGTTCTCGATCGCCGCGAAGCGTTTGGTTTCAACTTTGATCCCAGCCATTTGATTTGGCAGGGAGTCGATCCAGTCGAGTTCATTCGCTACTTCCCGGATCGGATTTACCACGTCCACATGAAGGACGCGAGCACGACGCTTAACGGCCGCACTGGTATCAACAGCAGCCATCTGTCGTTCGGCGATCCACGCCGCGGTTGGGATTTCCGTTCGGTCGGCCGTGGAGCCGTCCGCTTCGAGGAAATCATCCGCGCTCTTAATGCGGCCGGCTACAACGGCCCGCTGTCTGTCGAGTGGGAAGACTGCGGCATGGAGCGCGAACAGGGTGCTCGCGAAGCTGCTCAGTTCTGCAAGAACGTCGACTTCACGCCGTCGAATCGCCGCTTCGATTCGGCGTTCGAGAAGTAAACCGCGGAGGTTGGGCACTCCTGCCCGACCCACAAACGAATGGACGGGCAAGAGTGCCCATCCTCCAAAACTCAACAGCCCGTTCGTGAGAAATCGCGGCGGGCTGTTTTGCATTCAGCTATGTACACCATTCACGCGGAAAGAATTCCCCTCGGCCCTCCCACGATTCGTCGGCCGTGGTCACCAAGTCCGGTCACGTTGAACCGCAGCGTGGAGTGGTCTAGCATCATTCTCGCATTTGTTGCGATTCGCGAACCGGGGACGGTTTGATTGGGCCAGGGATGGGCAGTCCGATTGCCAGCTTCCATCCAATTCTTAAGAGGGTCCATCATGTCGCGAGCTGCCGTGTTTCAGTTCTGTCAGGAAATTTCGAAAACTCCGGAGTTGCGAACTCGTCTGGAAAGCGGCGTGAAAGCCGGCGCGGGCTGGGAGTTGCTGGTCGGGACAGGACACGAACTCGGCTTTGACTTCACGGCCGATGAAGCGGCGGAGTGTTTTGAGCACGAGCGTCAACGACGAGCGGTTTGCGAATCCACAGGCCATGCCGAGACTCAAATTCTGAAGAAGTCGCCGGTCATGGATACAAGAATGGCGGAGACCTTGATCATGAGCAGTGGCCATCTCGACGGCAGCCACTCTCCGTCGCGAACTGCGGAAATGCAAAGTCTCAACAGTCTGCGTCGCGTCGCTCTGAGCCATGACTGGAACATCGAACTCTCCTCCACGGCCGCTGACGAAGACGAGAGCATTTTCAGTTAGCGTTCCGCGCCGACTTGATCGGCAAAGAAGATCGCCTGATGAATGGCTCGTACATCACACTGCGAGCCACCGAGCGATCCGAACACGCCGCCGAACAAAAACACAAACAAAGCCAACGATTGATGCAGACAGCGACCTCCCCGACTTTTTGAAATGATTGGTCATTGGCTATCGGTCGTTGGTCATTGATCATTGACGGACTGCTGTTCCAAATAGCCAACGATCAATAACCAACGACCAATTGTTTTGGCCAAAACAAAGCCATGTCCGTCGTCCATTTTCAATGTCCGTCGTGCCAAGCTCCGTTGCGGTTGGAGAACCGCGCGTTGTTTGTCGGCCGGTCTTTCGACTGTCCCGATTGCCGCGAGACATTGCTCATCGAAGCGGAAGGCTCGACAGGAGTGAAAGCGCGGCCGATGCCGGCGAGTACAGCGGCCAAGAATCCTGCGTCAGGACCAACGTCAAATCCACATCGAACGGCGGACAAAACGAATTCGCATCGAGTGACTGACCTCGACGTTTTGTTACAGGGACGGAAGTCCGTCTGGGACCGTTTGAGTCACAGGCCAGCGGTGCTCGGTTGGATTGTCGCAGCGTTGTGCGCGGCGATCCTGTTCGTCGCGGTCAGTCCCAGTCGCCAGCCAGGGCCTTCAGAAGTCGATCCGTTGAAAGCCGTGCCAGCAAACCACGAGACCGCGTCGTCGAAGGAAGCTGATCCCGCAGCGTCACCCGAACGACTCAAGTCCGTTGGCGATGAAACGACGGCAATGAATGATGCCAACGAATTGAAAGCCGATTCCAATCCGGATCTGCCCGTTCCTCCGCTGCCTGCTGAAGCGACGATCGAGCCGCCTCGCGACAACAAACCAAATACGGAAGTTGTTGTTCCTGACG
>JAYVQJ010001046.1:0-4110 GCA_043777235.1 Planctomycetia bacterium | reverse complement strand
TGCCATCAGCGCGACCACCATGTTTTCCGCAGATGAGTTCGTCAAGAAACTGGCCAGTGCCGCCAAGGCCGCTGCGAAAGCCCCAGCTCCCGCCGCCGCCCCGGCACCAACTCCGAAAGCCTGAGTCTCTGTCGAGGACCGAGTGAGTGACTTTGCCGATTCGATCTGCGACTTGAATTTCAACCAATGGGTGAACGAGCGAAGTAAGTCTCTGGCGGCATCAGAAATGTGCATCCTTGGCAGTGCGATTAACGGATTTGAACTAAGAACTCTCAACTCAGAAATCTGAGCGTCCATGTCCGGCTCAAAAAGTGAAGGCGAATGTGACCTGACACCCATGCTCGACATGGTGTTTCAGTTGATCACGTTTTTCATGCTGGTGACCAGCTTTAAGGCGGCCTCGCTGGATTTGTCGCTCAAGCTGCCAGTGGTTGGCTCGGCACGCCCGGTCGAAACAGAGGGCGAAGAAAGCTTGCTGATCCTCAACGTCAACAAAGAGGGACAGTTGATGGTCTATTCGTTGCCGCAAGACATCATCCCCTACCTCAAAGCCGAAGCCAAATCGTCGCGACTCGAGGCCAAGCGAAAGAATTCAAAGTTCAAAGACACGGATGATCTTCCCGCGACGGTCGTCGTACGGGCCGATCGGGAAACTCCGTTTGGTTTGCTCAATCTCGTGATCAAGAATTGCCAGGACAATGGCTTTCGGAAATTTGCACTCAAGGCCACCGACAGGGCCACTGAGTAAGCAGAGTAATAGTGTAAGTTGAGTAACAGGGCAGGTGGGCTGTGAGTCGTCGAAAAAAGAAACACAGTGAAGGTGGCGTCGAACTCAATCTGGCCGCGATGCTGGATATGGCGTTTCAGTTGCTGGCGTTTTTCATCATGACGTTCAAGCCGGCTCCAATCGAAGGACAGATCAATCTGAAGTTGCCGCCGCCGAAACCGGTCGCGGGAGTGAAGGATGGAGCGAAGGCCGGTGCCGATGACAACAATCGTAGCGCGGTCGAAGCCATCAACACGCTTGTGATCTCGGCCTTTGCGACTCCCGGCGGCCGAATTCAAACTCTCGCCATTGGCGAAGGAAATGTCGCGGGCGTCTCTGCCTTGGATGGTCGCTTGAAGGCCGTGCTCAGCGATGCGAACAGCCCGTTCGATCAGGTCATCATTCAAGTCAGTTCCAAACTGCGCTACGACGAACTGATGAAGGTTGTCGATGTCTGCACGAAACAGACATTGCCGACCGGTGAGAAGCTCACCAAGCTCAGTTTCGTCGAGCTTCCCGCCGACGCGCAGCCGTAGCCCATCATGCCCTCTTTTTCCTCACGATCGCCGAACGCATTCCCTCGCCGCGAGATGTCACGGTTGGTGAGGATGATGGCGATGTTGTTTGTCGTCGGGATGCTGATCTATTGGGCGCGCGATCCGGCGATGTGGCGTTGGATCGCCGACGATGCACCAGACGAAGCGGCGGCAACCACCAAGCCCAACGACGACTCGGCACCGGCGGAAAAGCAAAACGACGAGACGCTCGTCAGCGGCCCGAATGATCAGCAGCCGTTCGAGCATTCTCAGGCCGAATACCTCTTCCAGGCAGTCACCGACAAAGAGCCGATCTCACGCGAAGAGATGCCGGCCTACTGGAAGCTCATGCGTTGGAGCATGACGGAACCGTTCGACGACTTATGGGAGCGATCTCGCAAAGACCTCTACTTCACGCATCTGGCCGAAGCACCTGCGAAATATCGCGGCGAGTTGATCGGCCTGAAGGTCAGTCTGCGGCGAGCTCTCGCCCACGATGCCGAGGAGAACTCGGCAGGTGCAAAGCAAGTTTACGAAGCCTGGGGCGTCACCAACGAATCACGCTCTGGGTTGTATTGCCTTGTCTTCTATGACAAGCCACCCGAACTGGCGATCAAGCCCAGCATCCACGAAGAGGCGACGTTCGTTGGCTACTTTTTGAAGCAGTTCACCTACGAAGATGCGATGGGGGTCAAGCGCTGGGCTCCGGTGTTGATCGGCCGGCTGCACTGGCGGGAGAACTTGACGCGAACGGCGCTCCGTCGGCAGCGTGAAGACAGCTATCTCTGGCCGTGGGTTATCATTGCTGCAGCGGTCGTCGTGCTGGGATTCGCTTGGAAATCGACTCGTTCTTCCAGCTCCCAAAGCCCGGATGCTCCTCCCGATCATGCCTCCATCGAACGTTGGCTGGAAGGCGGAGCACCGGAAGAACCCCCAAGCTCCGGCGGAATCTTTTCCGAATGGGAAAGCTCGGAGGACGCCGACACCGAACCGCGACCGGTTTCGCTGCCCAAAGAACACACAAATTCGCCGGCTGGGGATGTCTCGGCCGGAGCTTGAACGTAGTATGTCGCGGCCCGGCGGGGTTGAACTCACGGATTCCACCCGCCGGCGCGAATGAAGTAGTAGGCTTGGAGTAATCCTCTGCGACAACAGGATTCCAAACAAAGAGGTGCATGATGAATATCGGCGAACTGTTCAAGGCCATCATTCCGACTCCGCAAGAAATGAAAACCAACATCACCAGTTGGTTCAAAGCGAACGGCAAGTTCTGGGGCGTCAGCGTCGGCATGCACTTGGTGATCTTCGTGGTCTTGGGTGTGGCGATCGGCGCACCGCAGGCCAAGAAGCTGTTGCAAGAAGTCGTCTTCTTCGACACCGAGGTGGATCCGGCGATCGAAGAAACTCCGATCACCCATTTCGACGTGGGCGAAACGCCAATCGAGCCCACCGTGCTCAATACGGAAACGCTGACCGAACCGCCCGCCGCAACGATCGAACAGGACGCGCAGTTCAACGACAACTCGGCTGACTTTGTCGAAGCGGGTGGCGGTACGCTTGCTTCGACGACCAAGAACTTTGGTGGCTTAGGTGGCTTCGACATTTCGGCGGTCGGTCCCGGTCCCGCAGTGCGTGGTCCCGGTGGCGTCGGAGGCGGCGTTGGCGAAAGCACCAAGGGAGGTGACGGAGGAAAAGGCGAAGGCTTCGGCGGTCGCGGTCAAGGATCGCGCCAGAAACAGTTGGCCAGCGGCGGTGGAACTCAAGGATCAGAAGAAGCTGTCCGAGCGGCCACGGAATGGTTGGCTCGTCACCAACAAGCCGATGGTGGCTGGGGCTGCATCGACTTCACCAAGCAATGCAAAGACCCAAGTTGCTCCGCTCACGCGCACTCCGGAGCGAACTATCCGATGGCGGCGACGGCGTTCGGGTTATTGCCCTTCTTCGCCGCCGGTCAGACGCACGAAACAAAAGGTCCATATCAGGGTGTCATCCGCAAAGGACTCCTATGGATGGCCACCCATCAAGATCCCAAAACCGGCCGACTTGGCGACGGCATGTATGAGCATGGCCTCGCCACGATCGCGATGTGCGAGGCGTACGGCTTGAGCAAAGACCAGAAGTTGAGAGGTGCCGCTCAAGCCGCCGTCGCATTCATTGAAGACGCGCAAAACGATTCTTCAGGTGGCTGGCATTACACCGCGAATCCTCCGACCGTCGGTGATACATCGGTCGTAGGTTGGCAGTTGATGGGACTCAAGAGCGCCCAGATGGCTGGACTGAAAGTGAACCCACAAACGTTGGTCAAATCGAAAAAGTTTCTGGCGAGCGTCGCCAAAGGGAAGGACGGAGGACTGTTCTCCTACATGCCGGAATCAGGCCCGGCTCCCGCAATGTCTGCGGTCGGTCTGCTCTGCAATCAGTACGCCGGCATGAAGCGCACCGACCCCGCGATGGTTGAAGGCATGAACTATGTGATGGCCAATCTCGGTGGTGCAAAAACCGATTCCTATTTCCTCTATTACGCGACCCAAGTAATGCACAACCTGCCGGGACCAGAGTGGGATACCTGGAATCGAAACGCTCGGCGGCACTTGATCTCGACCCAAATCAAAAGGGGTTGTGCCGCAGGAAGCTGGGCTCCCAGCGGCCACACCGCCGGTCCCGTCATGGCGACGAGCATTCATGCGCTGACCTTGGAGGTCTATTACCGCTACCTCCCGCTGTACCAACTCGACAACAAGAAGCAGGCGATGAAGTCCGACGAATAGGCGTTCGATCCGCTTCGGTGCCGTCATCAAGAAAGAACTC
>JAYVQJ010001045.1:0-4122 GCA_043777235.1 Planctomycetia bacterium | reverse complement strand
GTCACGGTCATTGCCGAAACAGTGGTGGCTCTACTCTGAAGTGCATCTCTCATCATCAGCGAAATTCAGCTTACAAGTTTTGCTCACAGAGTCGGAACTACAAATTGATGCCGACGATGTGCGAATCGAAACAACTCCTGCGAATTCAAGACGGCTCGCTCGCAATCCAAAATCCAAAGCGGTGCTGACACACCGCACTCCAAAGTGGCCCCATGAAAGTCATCGTCGGTTTGGGAAATCCCGGAGACCGTTACATGCGGACTCGGCACAACGTCGGGTACGACGTGATCGACGAACTCGTGCGCCGATTTGTGTTGCCGAAATCGCGGATCAAGTTCGAGGCGGAGACTTGGGAGCTGGAACTCGGTGGCGAGAAGCTGTGGTTGCTCAAGCCACTGACGTTCATGAATCTCAGCGGCCGATGCGTGCGACAGTGTCTGGAGTTCTTTCAGCTTTCGCCGAAGGATCTGTTGGCGATCTCGGACGACCTCAACTTGCCGCTCGGCCAATTGCGGATGCGAGCCTCCGGTTCGGACGGAGGCCAGAAGGGACTGCGCGACATTCAGCAGCAGTTGGGGACACAGGAGTACGCTCGACTGCGAATTGGCATCGGCCGGCCGCCGGGGCAGATGGACTCGGCCGACTTCGTGCTGTCCCGATTCGCGAAGGCCGAGCAACCGGACATCGAACACGCGATCGTCTGCGCGGCGGATGGCGTCGAGTTGTGGGCGCGTTCCGGCATTGCCGAAGCGATGAACCGCATCAACGTGTCGCCGCCGAAACCAGCCGAGTGATCGCTCGGCGAACGGCTCGCGCTCGCGTTACACTGCCGCGACTTCACGAGAGGACTTCATGGCGACAGACAGCGGAGAACTGCGAGACAGCGGCGAGCCGATCGTCCCCGGACCAGATTCGGTCGGGTTTGTGACGAAGCGCTCCGCGACGCTCTTTGAGCCGCCGAATCCGCTGCGATTAGCCGGCGGCGGTGAGCTAGGTCCGGTCACGGTTTCGTACGAAACCTACGGCGAACTCAGCCGACAGCGAGACAACGCGATCTTCGTTTGCCATGCATTGACGGGAGATGCTCACGTCGCCGGCTGGCACACTCCGCAAGATCGCAAGACCGGCTGGTGGGATGAATTCGTCGGGCCGGGCAAAGGGCTCGACACGAATCGTTATTTCGTGATCTGCGCGAACGTGCTCGGAGGTTGCCAGGGAACGACGGGGCCGCTCAGTCTCAATCCGCAAACCGGCACACCGTACGGTCTCGGCTTTCCGTTCATGACCGTCGGCGACATCGTCGAAGTTCACGCCGAATTGGTGCGGTCTCTGGGCATCGCAAAATTGTTGTCGGTCGTCGGCGGCAGCCTCGGCGGCATGCAGGCGTTGGAGTGGGCTGCTCGATATCCAGAGATGGTCGGTTCGGCGGTCTGCATGGCCTCGGCCGCGAGGCTGACGGCTCAAGGAATCGCCTTCAACGCCGTCGGTCGCCGAGCCATCTGCACCGACCCGAACTTTCACGGCGGGCAATACTACGACAAGCCGGTCGGCCCCAACGTCGGCCTCGCGCTGGCTCGCATGGTGGCGCACATCACGTACCTGTCAGACGCGAGTATCGAATTGAAATTCAGCCGACGCCTGCAAGACGGCGACAAACTTTCCTACGACATGATGCGGCAGATCGAGTTTCAGGTCGAAAGCTATCTGCACTACCAAGGCAAGCGGTTCATCGAACGCTTCGATGCCAACAGCTATTTGTATTTGACGCGCGCGATGGATTACTTCGACCTCGCTGACGGCCGCGGTTCGGTCGCTCAGGCGCTCGGACGCACGAACGCTCGGTTCCTCGTCACCAGCTACACGTCCGACTGGCTGTTCCCGACGATTCAAAGCAAAGAGCTGGTCCGAGCCATGATCGAAGCTCGTCGCCATGTGACGTTCATCGAACTGGAAAGCTCATACGGCCACGACGCGTTCCTGATCGAGTTTGAATGGCTCGAACGGCTCGTGCGTCCGTTCCTCGAACAGACGCTGCTGTCGATTCGTTCGTAGGATGGCCGCCCCCGGCCGTCCGTGTTTTTGATCGAATCGCAGGACGGCCGAGGGCGGCCATCCTCCTGGAGTCATTCCATGATCATCGACGTCCACAGTCATACCTGGGAATACCCCGCGCACTTCAGCGACGACTTCCGCCAGCAGGCGAAGCGAGCGAAGGCGGGCGTCGAAATGGACCTGACCGTGACCTACGACGCTTACCGAGCGACCGCTCCTGACGACACGATCACGATCGTCTTCGGAGGCAAAGCCAAGCTGAGCGGCTTGTGGGTCGATGACCGTTACGTCGCAAAGTACGTCGCGGCTGATCCCGCGCGGCTGATTGGTTTCCTGTCGGTCGATCCGACGCAGCCCGGTTGGGAAGACGAGCTGCGATTTGGACATCAAGAACTCGGCCTGCGCGGCATCAAGTTGTTGTCGATGTACGCCGGCTTCCGGCCGGATGAATCACGGCTTGATCCACTCTGGCAGTACGCGACCAAACATCGCTTGCCGGTGTTGCTGCACACCGGCACGACGTTCGTCGCTCAAGCTCCGCTCGAATATACGTTGCCTCGGCACTTGGATGTTGTCGCCACGCGATTCCCCGAAGTGCGAATCATCATGGCGCACCTCGGCCACCCGTATGAAGGGGAGGCGATCGTGACGGCTCGCAAGCACCCACACGTCTACTGCGACATCAGCGCGTTGCACTACCGGCCGTTTCAGTTCTATCACAGTCTGATGCTCGTGCAGGAATACGGCATTTGGGACAAAGTGTTGTTCGGCACCGACTACCCCTTCACGACCGTCAACGCGACGCTCGATGGTTTGCGAAAACTCAACGACATGCTGGCCGGCACCGCTCTGCCACGACTCAGCCATGAGGCCATTGAGCGAATGATCGACCGCGATTCGCTGCCGCTGCTGGGACTGCGCTGAGCTATCCGCCGTTGCGTTTGTAGGTAGCCACGTCTCGCCAGAGCGTGGGCCGCAAGTGGAAAGTCCCACGCTCTGGCGAGACGTGGCTACGAAACCGGCGCTGTGCTGAGCGGACTGCGAGATTTCGGATGCCAAGCTCGCCGCTGCCGGATACGATGCTCCCCGAATCCGTTCCCTCAATCCCGGAGGCATTGCGATGCGAACTCTCGTTTGGACATTGGCGTCGATGGTTCTGATGGTTTGTGTGGCGGCATCAGCTTGGTCCTCGGAAGCGGATGAGTTGCGAGCGAAAGCCAAAGCGGTCCAACGTGAGGCAGAGTCATTGGCCAAAGAGGGCCGTAAGGACGAGGCCGAAAAGCTCGGTCGCCAAGTCAAAGAGTTGTTGCAAGCGGCCGAGAAGCACGAAGCGAATTCTCCGAAAGGGTCGGATCGTGAGATCGACGAACTGCACCAACAACTGAAAGCACTCACCGAAAAAGAACAGTACGCCGAGAAGTCCAAGAACAAAGAAGCTCTTGTCGAGTTGCGAAAACACCGAGCGAACATCGAACGCACCTTGGCGGAACGCCGCGAGCATCACGAACGAAAAGCCGGCCCGAAGCACACCGGCAAACATCCGGCGCAGCCTGTGGAGGAAACGGGACTGCGGATCAAGCACATCCGTGTCGCGGTCGAGAATCTGAACGCGGCAGGACTCCACGACATCGCGGAAGAACTCGCGCATAAGGCGGATGCCATGGAACGTGAGCGACCTCACGACAAGGTTGTGAAGGAGCCGTCATCGTCGGAGAAACGCAAGCACTTCGACCCCGAACAAAAGCACCCGGAACCAAAAGGAAAATTCGCCCCCGACCACACTCCCGTCGGAGAACTGCGTGACGAACTCCAGCGTCTGCGAGCCGAACTGAATGAACTCCGAGAAGAGTTCAAGAAGCGACCCTAAGTAGACCCGCAGAGAAAAGTAGGCGAGTCACTCCGTGACTCGAAGATTCCAGTCACGGAGTGACTGGTCGATTTTCTCAGCGGCCAGTTTTGAAACTGCATACTTTTCACTGCGGGTCTACCTAGTGCCACGAATTGAAATTGATCCATCACCAGCAATCGCGCTGGGCCATCTTCATCCGCGCCCCGGCTTTGCCATCCGTG
>JAYVQJ010001044.1:0-16217 GCA_043777235.1 Planctomycetia bacterium | reverse complement strand
CGGCTGATGGTCTGAGGCGGAGCCTCGCTAGTTGTCGCTCGCGCTGAGTCGGATCGCAAAAATAAACCGCGTTACACTGAGCCGAACGGGACGACACGCAATGATGTTCTGCGATTCGTAGGAGAGGAATTGAAATGATCCAGCGCCAAGTCGCTTTGCGGATGCCATTCTGGCCAAGTCGCGATTCGCGATGTCGCTTACTTTGTACTTCGCTGCTGATTGGCATCGCATCCGTACTTTTGGCATCCGCTGAGACGTTGGCAGACGAGAATCCATTCGGCCTTCCCGCGCCGCACGATCCGAGTCAACTTGGTTCGGTGATGTTGCATGGTGGCGGGCAAAGCCTTCAGAACGAGATTCGCCACGAGTTTGTGCGATTGGCGGGTGGCCGAGATGCTCGCATTCTTTTGATGCCGTCGGAGATGTGCCAACTCGGAAGAGATGAAGACGGTGAACCGCTTCCGCATCAAGAAGCCAGCGCCGACTACGAACGCCGCCTCGCGCGATTCGCAAATTACGGCCGATGGGCGGTGCTGCGAGAAGAACGACAGGTGGCCGACTTTCAGTTTTTGTATCGGGATCGCCAGAACGATCCCGACGATGCTCGCTTCTTTGCTTTGCTGGAAAAAGCCACCGGCATCTGGATGCCGGCGATTGATCAGAAGACTCTGCCAAATCTGTTCGCGGATGAGCCTCGGAAAAAAGGAGCCCGGTTTCAGCAGGCGCTTCGTGACATCGTGGCACGCGGTGGCGTGGTGGGAGCACTCGGCGGTGGAATGGCGAGCCTTTCAGAAACGATCATCGCCGGCAATGCACCGGCCGAAGACGGTTGGGTGCGTGCGGAGCTGGGCTTTGGATTGGCGCTGCTCAGCGGAGTCGTCGCCGATCAGACGTTCGCGTCGCGAGCCGGCCGTTTGGAACGATTGACGGACTTGCTGCGAAATGGACAACGGATGGATCGACTCGAACGCATCCCCGGAGTCGAGCGTCGCACGATCGGGTTAGGGGTCGAGGCACATACGGTTCTCGTCTTGCGCGGCAACACGATCCGAGCACTCGGTGATGGTCGCGGACACATCTTCCTCAAGAGCAACGGCGACCGCACGATCACCTGGCGAACGCTCGCGGCCGGTGAGGATGCTCTTGTCGTACAGACCAACTCAACAAAGACAACGCCTCACAAGCCAGCGGCTGCCGAACAATCTGCCAACATGCTCAACCCCTTCGGAATGCCTGAGCCGATTGATCCCTCTCGCGCGGGAACGGTCGTTTTGCATGGCGGAGGTGACACGGATGAAATCACCGACGTGCTTCCGAAGCTCGCCGGAGTCGCGAAACCGAAGCTCGTGCATTGTCCTGCCGCACGACAAAGCTGCCGGCCTTCCAACGTTCGGAACGGCGAGAAGCTCAGCGAATACCTGGAGGATGAGTTCTCTGGCTGGCGGCAATTACAAACCGAGGGACGCCTGGAATCTCTCTCGTTCGTCACCACGAGCGATCCCTCCGATGCCAACCGATTGGATTTCATCCGGCCGCTGAAGCAAGCCGATGCGCTGTGGTTCTGCGGTGGCGATCAGCGACCGCTGGCCAGTCTCTTCGTCGATCGGCAGCGACCGACGTTATTCCAGCAGGACGTTCACAACATTGTCCGTCGCGGCGGTGTCGTCGGCGGTTCCTCGGCCGGCTTGGCGATCATGTCTGACGTGATGATTGAGGGTGGAGCTTCCGAAGAGGGTGAGCCAGAGGAAGCCAGTCTCTCACGAGGACTCGGCGTCCTGAGGCATGTTCTCGCTGAGCAACACTTCGACGCGCGAACCGGACGCATTGAGCGACTCACCAGTTTGCTGCGCGACCACAAACGACTGGCCAATTTTTCGCCGGCCTGCGAGCCGAAAAAGATGATTGGCTTGGCGGTCGAAGAAGACACGGCTTTGATCGCTCAGGCCAACCGCTTGCGAGTCACCGGCACGAAGCTCGCGCACATTTTCTTACAAGCGACCGATCCTCGCGTCGTGACATGGCACGCCTTAAAGCCCGGCGATGCCGCCATCCTTCACGCAGGACACAACGGCTTTCACTTGCAACTCGAAGATTGGGAGTTCCGCGAATAGCCGATTGGCCGAAAATCGTCCGGGCACGTTTCATCAGCTCTATCTCACCGCGCGTCGCTTGGTCGCTTCTTTGGCTTGGGAGCATGTTGCGGCTACGATTGAAACTATGCCTCTCGAACACAAAACCCACACCGTCACCGCCGAGGAAGTTGGCCGCGTCGATCTGATCATCAAGACGATCACCGGTCGGTCGCGATCGCAATTGCGCGGCATGTGCCTGAGCGGTTGCCTGAGCATCAACGGTCAGGCCGTCACCGAACCGAGCACCACCGTCAAAGAGGGTGACGTCATCGACGTCCGCTACGACCCGCAGCGAAAATACCGCGAGACATGGCTCGGCAAGTTTCAGAGCAAAACGCCTCACGCCCAGTTCCAGTGCAAGACGTTCAGCGTCGTGTTCGAGGACGACTACTTGATCGTCGTCGAGAAACAAGCCGGCATCCTCACCGTCCCGACCGAACGGCAAGAAGCACACACGCTGGTTGATGAAGTCTCGCGTTATCTCGGCGGACGCAATCGAGCACTCGTCGTGCATCGTCTCGACCGCGAGACGTCGGGATTGCTCGTCTTCGCGAAGAAATCCGAGATCGCCGGAGCCTTGCAGGATCAACTGCGACTGCGTGCTCCCGAGCGTGAGTATCTCGCGCTCGTCGCCGGAGTGATGAAAGAGGACTCCGGCCAATACGAAAGTTACCTCGCCACCAGCAAGCGGCTCAGCCGGTACTCGGTCGAGAACCCCGACGGCGGCGAGCACGCCATCACGCACTTCGCCGTCGATCAACGACTCGCCGACACGACGCTCGTCCGAGTGAAGCTCGACACCGGTCGTCGTAATCAGATCCGAGTCCATCTCGCCGAGGCCGATCACCCGATCATCGGCGACCGCCGCTATCGGCCGAATCTTTCAAAGCATCCCGATTGGCCGCACGCTCGGCTCGCACTGCACGCGCACATTTTAGGATTCCAACATCCTGTCACCGGCAACGACCTGCGCTTCGTCTCCGAGATGCCTCGTACCTTTCAGACGTTTGTGAAACTGCAACGCCGCGCGGCCAGACAACCCACAGGAAACTGAAATCGGCCAACGGCTCTCGGCCATCGGCATTCGGCCGAAAGCCGTAGGCCGTGAGCCGATGGCCGATTTCAGTTTCCTTCAACACCAACCTTTCCACTTCAGGAGCCTTCGTTATGCCACGCCGCCTCTTGTTCGCCGTTGTGTTGTGTCTCGTGTCACTGCGTTTTACATCCGCCGACGAGCCATTCACGCGGAAAGAAGACGTCATCTACGGCCGCAAGTTCGGCACCGCGCTGACCATGGACGTCTTCACGCCGAAGGAGAAAGCCAATCGAGCCGCCGTCATCTTCACGGTGAGCGGCGGTTGGTTTTCGTCTCACGATGCAATCAACCAAGCCTTCGTCGCGCCGTTCGTCAATAAGGGCTACACGGTCTTTGCAGTTGTTCACGGCAGCCAGCCGAGATTCACGATCCCCGAAGCGATCGGCGACATGCACCGCTCGATCCGTTTCATTCGTAGCAAAGCCGAAGAATTTCAGATCGACCCCGACCGCATCGGCATCGTCGGAGCATCCGCCGGCGGGCATCTGTCGTTGATGATGGGGACCAGCGGCCAACCGGAAAACAAGGACGCCAAAGACACCGTTGATCGGCAGTCCAGCCGCGTGCAAGCGGTCGCCTGTTTCTTCCCGCCGACCGACTTTCAGAATTGGGGCGAACCCGGTGTCGTCGCGCTCGGCACCGGCCCGCTCGCGTGGCTGCCGTCACCGTTTGATTTCGTGGAGAACGACGCGAAGACCAAACGCTTCGAGCGGATTACCGACGAAGCGAAACTGAAGAAAATCGCTCAAGAAATTTCGCCGATCACGCACGTCTCGGACGACGACCCGCCGATGCTGATCATTCACGGCGACAAAGACAAAGTCGTTCCGATCCAGCAGGCAAACATCTTCATCGACAAGCTCAAGGAACACAAAATCCCGTGCGAGCTAGTCCTTCGCCCCGGAGCCGACCACGGCTGGCCCACGCTCGGCCAAGACGTGAACCTGTTCGCCGATTGGTTCGATAAGCACCTGGCCGCGAAGCCACAACAGTAGACCGGTCACTCCGTGACCGGAAAGTTCGAGTCACGGAGTGACTCGTCTACTTCTGCCGAACTCGCTGTCGGCGGCAGCGTGGCCAACAGGATCTGCCCGCGAGCCGACAGCGATTGCAACTCGCGGACGCAGACGTTCATGGACTTCACTGCCTGCTGAAAGTTCGTGTGCGTCGATGCCTTCAACGCATCGACCGCGAACGCTTCGGCCGCCTTGCGGAGCTTGCCGACTTTCTTGTTGAGCATTTTGACGTAACCAACCGGATCGGCCTGCCGAGTCTCCAACGCTCGCGAGATGTCGAAGACCGACCTCACGATCTCCATCAACTCCGGATAGTCGTCGATCTCCTCGCCATGCTTGATGAAGGTCCGCACCATCCAAGCATGCGCCAGCAACTCGTCGCAGCGGCCGACGATCTCGGACAGGTCAGTGATCGGAGAAGAGTCGGTCATCGTTCACTGGGTTCGTGAGTTTCGAGATCAATCACCGTCAGCGGCACCTTCAGCTTCGCCGGTTCCGAACCGCAGCCGTGACATCCTCCGCCGCAGCTTCCGGACGATTGCCCGCTCCACCACTGGATCGCGCGACGACAAAGCACCAGCAGCGCGACGGCCACACAAACCAGAGCGAGCATCGTTTGTGTGTCGAAGTTGGACATGGTTTTGGTGTGCGGGGTTTCAGCGCCGATTTGGATTTGCCAGATCAATCAGCATCACTAAACCGGTAGTGATGGCTCTCCATTTGAAACCGATCCGATCAAGAGTTCCTTTGCAGAGGATTGTTCGCTGACTTGTCCCGTTCCGATTGGCCGCAGTTGATCGTTGTTTGGAAGTGTATCCGCTATCGCCAATCCGTCCTGCGACCATATCTCCAGTCCTGCGAGAAGACCGCTGCGTTTGAATACAAAGGCCCCAAAGATCCGACCGTCTGCATCACCCCATTCGTAATCAGACAATATCGTGATTCCCGTGCCCGGCTCGGATTCCACGCCATTTATCGCAAAATTGACGCTGGCGCAACCGCAGTAACATCGAGAAGCAACGCGTGCGTTCGCGAGTTGCGAAACGAAGTCGATCGCCTCAGGACCGCCGTGCTGTAGAAGCCAACTCACGAGCGACAATTCTTGGGCAGTTAGGTCGCGATCATCCGGAATTTCAACGGCGGTTGTCATAGATAATCTGTCGGCGAACAAATACGAATCGCGACTTGGTACGTCACCAACGCGGCGACATACGCTAACACGGTCATGTAGCTGAACGTCACGATCGGCCAGCGCCAAGAGTTTGTTTCACGGCGGATCGTCATCAGCGTCGCGGCACACTGAGCACACAGCGAGAAAAATACCATGATCGACAGCGCCACCGGCACCCCGTAAACCGGCCGCCCGTCCGGCCATTTTGCCTCGCGGATCGCCGACCAAAGCTGCTGATTGCTCTCGTCCACGTCCTGACCGAGTCCGTAGATGATCCCCAAATTTGTCACGACCAACTCGCGAGCCGGGAACGACAGCAGCGTGCCGACTCCGATCTTCCAATCCCAACCGAGCGGTTTGACGACCGGCTCGATCAAGTGGCCGAGCCGTCCGAGAAAACTCTGTTCAACAAGCTGTGCCCGCAAGTGATTCACGTCGTTGCGAGCGGCGTCGATAGCTTGCTTTGAATTCTGAGATTTCAAATCTGAGATTTGAGATTTCAAATTTGAAATTTCAGAGCCTGACTTCGAGACCTCCGCTTCCATCCGTTCCAACTCGCGTTGCTTCGCGAACTCCGCCGAGTGATCGCCCGGAAAGAAACTTCCCGCCCAGACGACGATCGCCGCTGCGAAGATCAGCGTGCCAGCGCGAGTTACGAAGGCCATCATCCGGTCCCACACGCGGCTGGCGACAATCCACGGGGACGGCCATTTGTACGCCGGCAGTTCCATGACGAATGGCGGAGTCTCGCCGTGAAAGATCGTCTTCCGCAGCACCCACGCGACCAGAACCGCAGCCACTATGCCGAGGGAGTACATCGCAAACAGAGTCAGCCCTTGCCGAGCGCCTCTTAGTCCCAGCAACGGCGCATCCGACACAAACAGCGAGATGAACAACGTGTAGACCGGCAACCGCGCGGAGCAACTCATCAACGGCGCGACCAGAATGGTTGCCAGTCGTGCTTGCCGATCTTCGATCACGCGCGTGGCCATGATGCCGGGGATCGCGCAGGCGTGTGACGTCATCAGCGGCACGAAGGATTTACCGTTGAGGCCGACCTTCGACATCAGCTTGTCCATCAGAAACGCGGCGCGAGCCAGATAGCCGCAGTCCTCAAGCAGTCCGATGAAGAGAAACAGCATTCCGATCTGCGGCAAAAAAACCAAAACACCGCCCACACCAGTAACGACTCCGTCGGTCAGCAAACTGCGTAGCGTTCCCGGCGGAATCAGTGACGCGACGAAGCCGGAGACAGCCGATTGGCCCGCTCCGCACACTGCCATCAGTGGCTTTGCCCACGAGAAGATCGCTTGAAAGACCACGACCATCAGCAGAGCGAAAATCAGCAGCCCGGCGAAGCGATGAGTCAGCACGCGGTCCACTCGGTCGCTGAGCGTCTCCGCTCGCGCGGCCGGAGCGGTCGCGACATCGGCGAGCGTTCGTTTCGCCCAAGCGTACCGTGACTTGGCTTCGATGGCCGGGACTCGGCAGCCGGCTTCTTTGAGTCGAGCACGAGCATCGACCAGCGCGGTTCGCCACTGTTCGGCCGCAGCGTCGTCATCGAGCCATTCGGTTTCGAGATACCCGCCGACGTCCAGCAACGCGCGTTCGACGACGACACTCGGCGCGTCCGAGCGGCCCAGCTCGGCGAGCTTCGTCGCGAGCAGATGACACTCGGCATAAAACGCTTCCGGGAACGGACGCGGTCGCGGGCCGGGGCCATTCGGCACGGCAGCGGCAATCGCAGCTTTAAGAGCGTCCAAACCTTCTTTGCGATGAGCCGATGTCGCGACGACCTGCACTCCAAGTTTCTTGGCAAGCGCGGCGAGATCGATCTTGGCTCCGCGCGACATCGCCACGTCGAACATGTTCAACACGATGACTGTCGGCAGACCCAGGTCGAGCACTTGGCAGGCGAGATAAAAATTCCGCTCCAAGTTCGACGCATCGAGAATGCAGACGACGGCATCGACTTTGCCAATGTCGGCTTGTCGGCCCAGCAACACGTTGACCGAAACCATCTCGTCGAGCGACCTCGGCGAGAGGCTGTACGTCCCCGGCAAATCGACGAGATCAATCGGCTCGACTGTCCCTTTGATGCGGCCGATCTTTTTCTCGACGGTCACTCCGGGATAGTTGCCGACTCGCGCCTGCAAGCCGGTCAGAGCGTTGAACAAAGTGCTCTTGCCGGTGTTGGGGTTGCCAATAATCGCGACGGTGAGCGGCATCGGGTGTGAAATCTCAAATTCCAAATCTCAAATCTCAAATCAGGGCTTTGAGATCAGAACTCGGCGGGCTTCGTTGATGCGGAGGGAGATGCGGTAGCCTCGGACTTCAAACTCTAACGGATCGCCCAGCGGGGCGGCTCCTAGAGAGCGGATGACTTCGCCGTCGGTCAGCCCCATTTCGAGCAACCGAACAGCAATCGCATCGTCCCCTTCGACATCGAGGATTGTCGCGGCTTGGCCTTCGGGAAGCTGATCGAGAGTTTGAGGCACCAGTCACTCCGACAGAATCGCCTGTTGTTTTGGGTTAGGGAATCGCAGTCAGAGCCACCAGAATCTCGGCGTCGTCGTCGGTTCGCAGGCTGAGCCGATGATCGCCGACCGCGACGATGCACGGCCGGCCCGGTTGGATCATCAAGATGCGAGATTGCTCCCGCAGTCCCATCTCGGCGAGCCGATGGACGACCTCCGAAGAACCGTCCACTTGGACCACATGGCCCACCTCACCAGCCGCCATCAGCTCCAACGGGACGATGTTTTCCAAGACGAGGCTCCCCAACAGGAGTGGGATTCTAGGCCCTCAACCCCCGCGAACAACCGAGTTCGAGGCGTAATACTCTGCCGGTAATCACTTGACGATCAATTCGGAATCCGCCACGGCTGCGGCTCATCCGAGCCACGGCCTTGCCATCCGAGCGATGACTTTTTGCGGATGCGGGTAGCTCGGATGGCAAAGCCGAGGCTCGGATAAAGCAAGACAAGTATTTTCAGAACTGCGAAGCTACTTGGCTGTGTCGCCACTTTTCGGCAGCGCAGGTGCGTAAAATTCTGCCAGCCGATCAGGCGAGAATCCCAACCGAAGCCCGGTGAGCAGCGTCCAATTGCGAAGCGTTTGCCGCACGACTCCGTGCTTCAGCCAACGGCGAGGATCGACGTGAATCGGGCCGGGAAGGAGCTCGATTCGCCAGCGGCGACGATGGAACTCGCGCATCAGGAGGACGTCTTCCATCAGTCGGACGTCGGCGAAACCGCCAGCGGCCTCGAATGCTGACCGTCGAACGAAGATTCCCTGATCGCCGAACGGCAGACGTCGCCAGTGGACTCGCAATGCGTTGCCCCATTCGAGCCAGCGGAAGATTCTTCGTTCGTGGTCGATCCGCTGCCGGAACGCACCGCCGATCACAGAGTCGTCTTTCAAAGCGTCTTCGATCTGTTCAACCGCCTGCGGTTCGAGCCAACAGTCGGCGTGCAGGAAGAGCAAAATGTCCCCGGTTGCCGCTCGTGCCCCGGCGTTGAGTTGCCGAGCTCGACCCCGTTCTGAGGTCACGACAGTCGCTCGGGCAGTCCGTGCAAGGTCGGCTGTGCCATCGTCGCTGAGTCCGTCTGCGACGATGACTTCCAGAGGACGTAACTCACACGCTCTGTGGATGTTCTGATGAATCCATGCGGCTTCATTCAGCGTCGGAATCACGATGGACAGCCGCATTCTGGACCTTTCGATTTCGCCCCGGTTGCTTGAAGTGACGGCGGGTGCCCGCAACGATCCGCCCCTTCGCAGGAGTGGGTCATCGTTAGAGTCTGCGCAATTTGCCTGGTTTCTATGGAGAGTGTTGCAATGTGTCTGAATCGGAAGTTGTTGATCGTCGCCTTGACCCTCGCTGTGTCGGGAGTCGCTGTCACGGGAACTCGGTCGGCCGAGATGTCTGAGCGAGTCGAGAAGAAATCGCAAAAGCTGGATTGGTTGGTTAAACACCCAACCATCCAAAAGCTGCTGGAATTGCACAACCAAGAGCGGGCTCGAGTCGGCCTATCGCCGTCCAAGTTGAACCCGGAGATGTGCCTCGCCGCCCAACGGCATGCTGTTTGGATGGCCGAAACCGGCTCCTTTTCGCACAGCGGCCTGCCGTACCGCGAGAACATTTTCATGGGTGTCACGACTCCCGAAGCCGCCACCAACGGTTGGATTTGGTCGCCGGCTCACCACGGAAACATGCTCAGCGGCACCGATGTCGGCTTCGGCTACATGGTGCTCAACGGCCGGTACTGCTGGTGTTCGGTGATGCAATAGAAACGTAGCCGTCACGCTCCCGCGTGACGAGCCGAACGCTTCACCGGCACTGAATGTCGAATTTCAAGATCGAAGGCTTGGTGAGCATTCGGCTCGTCACGCGGAACGGTGATGGCTACGTTATTGGAAATGGCTGTGAACCAGCCCTAAACTGTCGCCCTGATGCAGCCCGGCTCAACCGGGCTGCGTTTTTTTCCAAAGGTTCGTGGGCGAACGGGACGATGGCCAAGGATTTCCTCAAAGACACGCGAGACCACTACGACGTGGTCGTGATCGGCAGTGGGCTGGCCGGGATGACCTCGGCCAACATTCTGGCTCGCGCCGGCCACTCGGTCCTGCTGCTGGAGCACCACTATCAGCTCGGCGGCATGGCGACCTGGTTCAAGCGAGCCGGCGGGCACATCTTTGACATCTCGCTGCACGGCTTTCCGATCGGGATGATCAAGTCCTGTCGGAAGTATTGGACTCAAGAGATTGCCGACAGCATCGTGCAACTCAAGGGGATTCGGTTTGAGAATCCGCAGTTCTCGCTGACCACAACGTTCAATCGTGAAGACTTCACGAAACTGCTGATCGAGAAGTTCGCCGTCCCGGCCGAGACTGTCCAAAACTTTTTCGATGCCGCTCGTGCGATGAATCATTTTGATGCCGAAGCGAAAACGACTCGGCAACTGTTCGACGAATTCTTCCCCGGCCGCAGCGACGTCATCCGGCTGCTGATGGAGCCGATCACTTATGCCAACGGCTCGACGTTGGAAGACCCGGCTGTGTCCTACGGCATCGTTTTCTCGAACTTCATGAGCAAAGGGGTTTTCACCTTCGAAGGAGGGACCGACAAGCTCGTCAACGAGATGAAGGCCGAACTGGAAAAGAACGGTGTCGATATTCGCATCCGCTCGCTGGTCGAGAAGATCGAAGTCGATGAGAAACGCCGAGTGACCGGCGTCGTCGTCAACGGCAAGCGGATCGGTTGCCGCTGCGTCGTGTCGAATGCGAACGTCAAATCGACGATTTTGCATCTCGTTGGCGAACAGAACTTCGATCCCGCCTATGTCGCAGAGGCAAAGGCGGTACGGCTCAACAACAGCAGTTGCCAAGTCTACATCGCGCTCAAGCCGGGCGTCGGCTTCGATTACTGCGGCGACTTGTTGTTTCACTCGGAGCATCAAGGCTTCGACATCGAGGCGATGCTCTGCAAGAAAGTCAGCAGTCGGACGTTCTCGTTTTATTACCCGGCTACTCGACCGGGCAGCGACCGCTACGTCGTCGTCTCCTCGACGAACGCCAACTATCGCGACTGGGCCGACCTCTCCGAAGCGGACTACGAAGCCGAGAAAAAACTGCTCTGCGAGACGACGCTCGATTGCCTCGATCAGTACGTCCCCGGCATCCGCGACAAGGTCGAACATATCGAAGCCTCGACCCCGCGTACTTTCGAGCATTACACCCGGCACTGGAACGGAGCCTCGTTCGGTACGAAGTGGGAAGGTCTGAAAGTCAGCAAAGAACTGCCGCAGCAAGTCGCCGGATTGTTCCACGCCGGCAGCGTCGGCATCATCATGTCCGGCTGGCTGGGAGCCGTGAATTACGGCGTGATCGTGTCCAACGACGTCGATAAATTCTTGACGCCCGGATCGGCGGGAAGCTGAACTTCGACCGAAAGCCGATGGCCGTCGGCCGATAGCCGTGATCCTTTTCATGAGGTTGAAAAAAAGATTACGGCCGACGGCTTTCGGCTCACGGCCATCGGCCGGACAGTTGAAACCGTCAACAATCTCTGTCGGTATAGCTCTCGTCCAAGACGACTCGGAGGCAACCTCATGGCGAACGAGATGCAGCGATTTGACGGCCCGTGGACGCGGCGTGAGGCGACACAACTGCTTTGGCGTTGTGGCTTCGGAGCGTCAGCCGACGAGATTCAGGGGGTCACGCAAGACGGACTCGACAAGACGCTTGATCGGCTGCTGGCTCCGCCGCAGGAGACGGCCGAGTTCACGAAGGCTGACACACTGCTCCGGCAGGCGGCGTTCGACAGCGGAAACATCGCGGATCTGAAGACGTGGTGGCTGCACCGGATGGTCGCGTCGGCGAATCCGCTGATCGAGAAGTTGATGCTGTTGTGGCACAACCATTTCGCGACCTCGAATGCGAAAGTCGATTCGGTGCCGCTGATGGCCGCTCAGAACGATGCGTTGCGGCGTGAATCGCTCGGCAGCTTTCGCCGAGCGCTGCATGAGATGGCCAAGGACGTCGCAATGCTCGTGTGGCTCGACAGCAACTCGAATCGCAAGCGGCACCCGAATGAAAACTTTGCTCGCGAGGTCATGGAACTCTTCAGTCTCGGCGTCGGCAATTATTCCGAGCACGACATTCAAGAAGCGGCGCGAGCCTTCACCGGTTGGCACGTCCGCAACAGCGAGTTCTGGTTCAACACGATTCAGCACGACGACGGCGAGAAAGTCATCTTCACGAAGCGAGGCAACTTCGATGGCGGCGATGTCGTCGAGTTGTGTCTCGATCAACCCGCCTGCCCGCGTTTCCTGGCGTTCAAGCTGCTGAGGCAATTCGTTGAGCCGTCACCGTCGAAAGAACACATCGACGCGCTGGCCGCTCGAATCCGCCAGCACAATTTCGAGTGGCGGCCGATTCTGCACGAGCTGTTCTCATCGCAACTGTTCTTCGCCGAGTCATCGCGGCAGTCGCTCATCAAGTCGCCGATCGAACTGCTGCTCGGAGCGGTGCGGCAATTCAAAGCGAAGCCGAATCTGCAAAGCCTCGCGCGGCTGTCGGCGGAACTCGGCCAGGACATCTTCGAGCCACCGACTGTCAAAGGCTGGGACGGCGGACGATTGTGGATCAGTTCGACCACTCTGATTCAGCGAGCCAACTTCGCGACCGCGTTGATGAAGTCGAATCAGCTCGGCTCGATTTCGTTCGCGGGCTTGCGAGTCGAGGATGATGTGAGTTATCTGGTGGACTTGCTGTTGGCTCGCGACGTCGGCCCAGAGGCCGTCGCCGAGTTGCGACAGTTCGCGAAATCTCAAACCGGCGATGCGGAAGCGCGGCTACGCTCGCTGGCTCAATTCGTGATGCAGATGCCGGAGTATCAACTGACCTAACCCGAAGCGTGAGCGAGGGCGAACGCTTCACTGATTTCCATGCGACAAGAGTTTTGGAGCGTCTGCCCTCGCTTACGCTTCGGGTTAGTTTGAAGGGAATTGTGCATGACCACTCGCCGTGAATTCTTGAAGCAGTTCGGAGCCGCCAGTCTTGTCACGCTCGGAGCGACCCCGCCGAGTTTTCTCGCGCGAGCAGCCGCTGCCGCCGAAGCGAAACCGGACGAGCGAATCCTCGTGCTTGTCCAAATGGCGGGTGGCAACGACGGACTCAACACCGTCGTCCCGTTCGGTCGTGCCGAGTACTACAAAGCGAGACCGGGCGTCGGCATCGGCAAGGATTCGGTGTTGAAGTTGAATGACGAACTCGGCCTGCATCCGGCATTGACCGGGTTCAAGGCGCTGTTCGACGAAGGTTGGTTGAGCGTCGTGCAGGGAGTCGGTTATCCGAACCCAGATCGGTCGCACTTCCGCTCGATGGATATCTGGCAGTCGGCCAAGCCGGACAAGGATGACATCAGCAGCGGTTGGCTCGGCCGAGCGCTCGACTCAACGGTCGAGCAGCATGTCGGCAAGGTTCCGGGATTGGCATTCGGAACGGACAAACTGCCGCTGTCGCTGGTCGCCTCGAAGATCAACGTGCCGACGGTGCGTGACGTGAAGGGCTATCAATTGCATCTCGGCCCCGGCAACGAATCGGCGTTGAAGACACACAAGCAAACGCTCGAAAGGATCGCCTCGCGCGACGCGACCGCTGGTTCGGACCTCGACTTCTTGCGACGCACTGCGCGCACGGCGTGGTCGAGTGCCGAGAAGCTCAAGCAAATCTCCGCCAGCTACAAGCCAGCGACGACGTATCCCGGCAACGCGTTGGGGCAGAAGTTGCGAACCGTCGCCGAGATCATCAGCGGCGACATGGGGACGCGGATGTTCTTCGTGAACCTCGACGGCTTCGACACGCACTCGCAGCAAGCGAACGCGCATCAAGCGTTGCTGACCGAGTTGTCCTCGGCGATCTCCGCGTTCATCGGCGACCTGAAAGGTCACGGCCTCGCCGATCGAGTGCTCGTCGCGACGTTCTCCGAATTCGGCCGCCGAGTCGCCGAGAACGGCAGCCTCGGCACCGACCACGGAGCCGCCTCGCAGATGTTTGTCATCTCGCCGAAGTGCAAGGGTGGCATGATCGGCACTCATCCGAGCCTGACCGACCTCGACGACGGCGACCTGAAGTTCCACACCGACTTCCGTTCGGTGTACGCCACGCTGCTCGACCGCTGGCTGAGCATCCCCAGCGAGCCTGTCTTGGGCGGCGCGTTCCGGCCGGTCGAGTTCGTGTGACGAGGATCAGTGAGCGTCCCAATGACCTCGCTTCCGCTCATCGGCTACTTTCCGAAAAAGGTCGTGCATCGGCCCGACTGGTTGCCTCTGCGCGTCACCGCGATTCGCAGTGTGAGCGAATGCGTCTCGAAAGGCCCCGATGATTGGATTGTGCATTGGACGCATAACGAGTTTGGACGTTACTCGACGCAGTCAGCCGCTATCGCCGTTGTCCCGGAAGCAGATCGGTCGCAATTCGAGTTGCACGCCTATCGGATGCTGCCTGGCGTCTTCGATGGTGGTGAGCGTCTGTCATTTGAACTGCTGGAGATCGCAGTCGAACCACTTCCACAAGATTTCGAGTCGCTGGGCTTCGACGCTGTCGCCAATTCGTGCGGCAGTGGCTTCGAATGCTCGCCGCTTTCGTGCAACTTACTGGCAGAGGAAATTGAAACTAACGAGCATTGCTTGTTGCCCACTCTTGCTGCTGCTGTCGAAGCTGCCTTGAGATTTTCGAGAGAGGAGCCTGAGCCGGGGCCATATTTCGTGGTCGAGGTTCTGTGGCGACCGAGCAACCCATTCTGCGGAGACTGATGCGAATGCAATCGTTGGGCATCTTGCTAATGTCTGCGATTGAGGCAGTGAATTCGCGAGTCTGACGACCCAAGGAATACAAACTATGCGATGGCGGTACGGTGTCTCGGTTGTCCTGTTTCTGTTCGCTCTGTCTTCCGTGCCTGTTTCGGCTGCGGACCCGATCGTGCGTTCGGCGAAGTTGCCGGAGACGATGCCGTGGGACTTGAAGCAACTCAGCGAACCGCCGACCTACGAGTGGGTGGATCAGAAGAGCAGCGTGCGGTCGCTCATCTATGTCAGCGAGCCTTACGGCGGTAAAGCGACTCGTGTCTTCGCGTATTACGCATCGCCGACAACGTTGCCGGACGCCGTACCGCCGAAGGAAAAGTTTCCGGCCGTCGTGCTCATTCATGGTGGCGGCGGGACGGCGTTTCGTGAGTGGGCGGAGTTGTGGGCCAAGCGCGGCTACGCGGCGATCGCGATGGACTTGGCGGGACATCAGCCGATCGAGGGGCAGAATGCTCATCAACAACAGAACCGCACACGGTTGCCAGATGGCGGGCCGAATCAAGGGGACGATGAGAAGTTCGGCAGCATCGACAAGCCACAGACGGAGCAGTGGTCGTATCACGCGGTCGCCGCCGCGATTCGAGCACACTCGTTGATGCTCAGCTTTCCCGAAGTCGATCCGAAATGGACGGCTGTGACGGGCATCAGTTGGGGCGGCTATCTGACCTGCATCGTGGCGGGGCTCGACAACCGCTTCCAAGCGGCGGTGCCGGTCTATGGCTGCGGCTTCTTGCACGACAATAGTGCTTGGCTGAATCGCTTTGAAAAGATGTCGCCGGAGCAACGGCAGCGCTGGGTGACGCTGTGGGATCCGTCGAAGTATTTGCCGGCGGTCTCGATGCCGATTCTGTTCGTCAACGGCACAAACGATTTCGCGTACCCGCTCGACAGCTACATGAAGAGTTTCGATGCCGTGCCCGGCACCAAGCAGTTGCGAGTCAGCGTCAACCTGCCGCACGGTCATCCGCCGGGCTGGGCTCCGACCGAGATCGGCCTATTCATCGACCACGAACTTGGACGCGGTCCTGCGTTGCCGATCCTTGCCGATCCGAAAATCGAAAACAGCCGCGTGCGAGTCACCTTCAAATCCGAGACGAAGCTGAAGCAAGCCGCTCTGCATTTCACGATCGGCGATGAAGCGATCAACAAGCGGACTTGGAAAACAGTTGCCGCCACGATCGACGGCGACGTGATCTCCGTCGAAGCCGCCCCACCTGAAGCGACCGCGTGGTTCGTCACCGTGACCGATGAACGAGACGCCCTCGTCAGCAGCCGAGTTACGATTCGCTGAGTCTTCCGACGCTCACCGTGGCACGAGGAAGCGGCTGGTGCGTCTACAAGACTTGATTTGCGGGTTGGATTGATCGGGCGGCACGCGCTAATACGGATCGCACAAATTAGCCGCGCGGCGCTAGCCCCGGTTTTTGCGGC
>JAYVQJ010001043.1:0-16224 GCA_043777235.1 Planctomycetia bacterium | reverse complement strand
TCTGCTTGAGATTGTTCTGGCACTGTGACCGGCGAGCCGATTCGCGAGCGGCTTGCACAGCGGGCAGCAGAATTGCCACCAGGATCGCGATGATGGTGATCACGACCAACAATTCGATGAGTGTGAATCCGCGGCGGCGTTGGCGTGGCAGCATGATGACATCCTTTGAACGAGAACGAAGTCGGAAGAGAACGAAGTCGGAAGAGAACGAATCGCGTCTCCAATCCGGGTGCGTTTGACGAACGCCGCCACCTCACTGAGAGATCGCGGAGTTCCGACGAAAGTCAGGCGGATGCTAATGGTCGTTATCGAAGACCGTCAATCAGTTTTTATCAATCGTGCGGGTTGTACCGACTGAAGAGCCCCGCCCTTCCCACGGCGGTCCACAAGGAATTCTGATCCGAGCGTAACCTTACACCACTTTTCAATTCCGGCGTGTCATTGGCTTGGCTGACACCTGGGTCTCTCGAAAGTTTGCAGGCGACTGACAAATGACCGTCACGACCAGAAACCGTTCCGCGATGGGCACAGGCTGTTCGCCAAGTATTCGCGGTATCCGCCGAATGACCGGGTGGAATTGTGAATGAATCAACTGTTGGAGCGCAGGATTGGCTAGAGTCTCTGCGATCCTATAATCGGCCTCGCTCATCGAAGGTGTGCCAGGCTTGTGGAGAACTATCGTGAGTTGGTTACGAACCGTGAATTGGATCTGCGTGTGGGCCGCGGGCATCGGCTTGCTCGGTCAGCGAACCTCCGAGGGAGTGCTGTGGTCGCAAGACACCGATGAGGCTCCGTCCGCAGTCGTCGCGAAGCCGCCCATCGCGACCTATATCAGCGTCGGCAGCCCGGTCAGCGATGCGGTCCAGGCGAAAGTGCTTAACGCCGCCAGGAAACTTCAGCAACAATCCGAACAAGAATCGCGACCAGCAATCTTGATTCTGGAGATTGGACCGGGAACCAGTCGCTTCGGCTCAGTGCGTGATCTCGCGAAGGAACTCTCGTCGGCGAAGTTCGGATCGTTGCGAACGGTCGCTTGGGTTCCGGAACCAAAGGATAAGAAGCGGATCGACGGCTACAACGTGATTCTGGCGTTGGCCTGCAAAGAAATCGTGATGCACCCGGATGCCGAACTCGGCGACATCGGCCGCGGCAAGGCGCTCGACGCCGAAGAGCAACAGTTCGTGCTGTCAGTGATCGAGAAGCGGCTGAACTCCAAGCTGAGCACCGCCCTCGTCACCGGATTGATGGACCCGCAGAAGACAGTGCTGCAAGTCAAAGTCGAAACAGAAGTCGAAGGTCGCAAGTCGACCGACAGTCGCGTTCTGACCGCCGACGAGCATCGTCGGTTGCTCGACAACAAAGTCGTCGTGCAAGACGTCATCACGATCAAAGATGCGGGAGCCTTGGGCCTGTTCACCGGCAGTCGCGCGCGAGCCTTAGACGTGTTGGTCACTCAAACGGCAGAGACTCGGAGCGATCTGGCCGACCTCTACAACTTCCCGCGCGAGTTCCTGCGCGAGAAGGCGACCTCCGGCGAAACGCCGCGCGTTGTCCGCATCAAGATCGACGAGATGATCGAGCCAATCTTGCAAGGCTTCGTCGATCGCGAGATTCGCCGCGCAAAAAGCTCCGGCATGAACCTCATCATCTTCGAGATCGACTCCCCCGGCGGCATGCTCGAACCCAGTTTGGAAATCGCGCACGCAATCGCGGACCTCGACCCCAAAAAGATTCGCACCGTCGCGTATGTCCCGAAGATGGCACTCAGCGGTGCGGCGATCATCGCGCTGGGCTGCGACGAGATCATCCTGCAGCAGCACGCCAAAATTGGGGATGCCGCTCCGATCACGATTCGTGCCGGCCAGCAGTTTGAACGCGCACCGGAGAAAATCCTCAGTTTCCTGCGAGAAGAGCTGAAGACATTGGCCGAGAAGAAAGGCCGCCCCTCCGGTCTCTGCCAAGCGATGGCCGACAAAGATCTCGATGTGTTTCAAGTCGTGCATCGCGAGAACGGCCGCGTCTCCTACATGACCGACGAAGAGATCGCGGTCTCGAACGGCGAATGGATCAAGGGCCGAGTCGTTCCCGAATGCCAAGGCGAGAATCTGCTGACGGTCGACGCTCAGCGAGCTCACGAGTTGAAGCTCGCAGAGGCTCCGGTCGCCGACGAAGACGAATTGCGGCAACGGCTAGGCATCCCGGAAGGTGAGATCCCACAAGCGGTCGGTCGGACCTGGGTTGATACGCTCGTCTGGACGCTGAACACGCCCGGCATGACGGTGCTGCTGCTGCTGGCGGGAAGCGTCCTGATCTATCTGGAACTGCACACGATGACGTCGTTCTTCGGCATCGCATCGGCGTTCTGCTTCATGCTCTTCTTCTGGAGCCGCTTCCTCGGTGGCACCGCCGACATATTGGAGATCGTGCTGTTCCTCTTTGGGGTTGGCCTGATCCTGATGGAGATTTTTGTCGTCCCTGGCTTCGGCATCTTCGGTATTGCCGGTGCGGTGGCGATGCTGGCATCGCTCGTGCTGGCCAGCCAAACGTTCGTGCTGCCGACCACCAGTTCCGAGTTGACGCAGATGACCAAGTCGCTCGGCACATTGAGCATCGCGCTCGTCAGCGTCATCGGCGTGGCCGCACTCATCAGCAAGTACTTGCCGGAGATGCCGCTGCTCAAGCATCTGATTTTGTCACCGCCCGATCCAACCGCCGGGATCGACCTCGATGCCCCGCGTCTCCGCCCCGACATGCTCGGAGGATCGTTGGCCACCGGACTTGACTGGCTGCTGCATCAAGAGGGAGAAGCCTTCACGACGCTCCGTCCCGCCGGCAAAGCTCGCTTCGGCGAGCAAGTCTTCGACGTTCAGAGTCACGGAGACTTCATCGACGCCGGCCAGAAGGTCGTCGTCACCGAAGTCTCCGGCAACCGCGTCGTCGTGCGGAGGGCATAATGTTGCGATCCCAAAATGAGCGCTGGCCTTCTGATTCATCGAAGGGTCACAGAATCGGAAACTTTCGGAAAAAAGATCTCACGCGAAGGCGCGGAGTCGCGAAGGGAAATCAGACAAGTCATTTGATCTTCGCGCCTCCGCGCCTTCGCGTGAGATTGCTTTCCAATCAACGCCCCTGACAGCGCCCAACAGGTTTTCCGTGCCCTCTATAATGAATCAAGCCTTCCGGCCAACTTCTTTGGACCAACTCAACGATGCGAATTGCGGCGATCCTCCTGAGCGTTTCGGTTTCGTTGCTGATGACTTGGGTAGCTCTGGCTGCTCCGCCGCTGGTTGATCCTGACTTGCCGGATGGCACCGCAGCCGCCGTCCAACAAATCGCGACACTGCGAGTCCCCGACGGTTTGAAAGTCGAGCTCTTTGCCGCCGAGCCGAAGCTCGCAAGCCCCGTCGCCATCGCGGTCGATGAACAGAATCGAGTCTTCGTTTCCGAGGAGTACCGATTCAATCGCGGCACTGAAGAGGATCGGACTCGGCCGTTCCTACTCGAAGACGATCTGCGAATTCAGACGACCGAAGATCGTCTGGCGATGTTTCAGAAGTTTGCCGATCGCTTCGACGGCGGAATGAACTGGTTCTCGAAAGTCTCCGACCAAGTGCGACTCGTCACCGATACCGACGGCGACGGCCGAGCCGATCAGAGCAGCGTCTTCGCGACCGGCTTCAACGAGCCGCTCGCGGGCTTGGCATCGGGGGTCTTGGCTCACAACGGAGACATCTACTTCACCTGCATCCCGCATCTGTGGCGTCTGCGTGACACTGACGGCGATGGCGTGGCCGATGTGCAAGAGAAGCTGCTCTCTGGTTTCGGAGTGAACGCGGCGTTTCTCGGACACGACTTGCACGGCCTGGTGTGGGGACCGGACGGCAAGCTGTATTTTTCCGTCGGCGATCGCGGCTTCCATGTCACCTCGAAGGAAGGGATCACGTTTCACGGTCCTCGCAACGGAGCGGTGTTTCGCTGCAATCCCGACGGTTCGCAGTTCGAGGTCGTGCATCGCGGGCTTCGCAATCCGCAGGAGATTGCCTTCGATCAATTCGGGAACTTGTTTGCCGCCGACAACAACTGTGACAAGGGAGATCACTCGCGGTTGGTCCACATCGTCGAGGGTGGCGACAGCGGTTGGAACATGGCGTTCCAGTCGCTCAACGTCCCGTACCTGACCGGCCCGTGGCACGCCGAATCAATCTGGCGAATGCCGGAAGCCGCCGAGTCCATCGATCTGCAACCTGCGTGGATCGTCCCACCCGTTGGATCACTCGGAGCCGGGCCGGCCGGCTTCGCGTACTATCCGGGAGTCGGATTGCCCAGCCGATATGCCGATCACTTTTTCCTCTGCAACTACACCGGCGCGGGCGGCATCGAATCGTTCGCCGTCAAACCGCGTGGGGCCGGCTTCGAGATCATCGACGCTCACGATTTCCTGAAGCCGCTCAACGCGACCGACGTCGAGTTCGGTTACGACGGCAAGATGTACGTCTCCGACTTCGTCAATCTCGACTGGTCCGGCAAGAGCTTGGGAGGTCGCATCTACACGGTCTTCGATCCGCAGATCGTGCTCCGCAAAGAGACCACATCGAATCGACTTCTCGTCCGTGAGGGATTTCAAAAACTCCCGCTCGGCGAGCTGGTCCACCTGCTCGGACACGCCGACATGCGCATTCGATTGCGAGCACAATTTGAACTCGCCGCTCGCGGAGATATCGCGATCAACGATCTCACCGCGCTGGCCGGTCGCAAAGAAGCAACCACTGTCGCACGACTGCACGCAGTTTGGGGACTTGGTCAGATTGCTCGCACCCGATCGGAAATTCTCAAACCGCTGATCTCGCTGTTGGCCGACGAAAACGAGCACGTTCGCTGTCAATCGGCGAAGGTCTTGGGTGATGCAAAAGTCATTGATGCCGTCCCAGAGTTGATGACGTTGCTGAAAGACGGCGACTCGCGCGGCCGATCCTTTGCCGCCCTGGCGATCGGCAAGATCGCGTCTGCTCAGCCGACGACGCCGATCGGTGCGCGGCGCGGCGATGTCGCGTTCCCCACCAGTTCCTCGCTCGTTCCGACTCCGCGCTCGCCGGAGCAGAGCGTGTTGAAACGTGGCCGGCTCAATCTCGAACTGATCGAGATGTTGCGTGACAACAAAGACGCCGATCCGCACCTGCGTCATGCCGGAGTGATGGCGCTCGCCTGGATCGGCGATCTCGAACTCGTGCAGTCGTTCGCTCGCGACCGTTCCGCCGCCGTGCGTCGAGCCGTGTTGCTCGTGCAGCGTCGCACCGCCGACCCGCGCATCGAACAGTTCCTCGACGACGAGGATTGGACGATCGTCACCGAAGCCGCGCGAGCCATCAACGACGTCCCAATCGAAGTGTCGCAACCAGCACTGGCCCGAACGCTCGACCGACTGACGTCCGCAACCGGAACGATCGGCCAACCGGTCGAATCGCCGTCGGCCGCCGCTCCGCGAGTCGTCCCGCTCGAACCACTCATTCGCCGCGCGATCAACGCCAACTTCCGGCTCGGTGCGCCCGACAATCTGATACGAGTCTTGGCCGTCGCGCTGAATCTCAAACACTCGCCGCGCATCCGCGAAGAGGCTCTCGCTGCGCTGGCCGATTGGACCGATCCGCCGCAGCGCGATCGCGTCACCGGCTTTTGGCGTCCGTTGTCCAAACGCGATCCGTCGATCGCCAAATCGGTTCTCGACAGCGAACTCTCCGGCTTGCTCACGTCCGTCGAAGGACCGTTGGCCGCGAAGGTGGTCGAGCTGATTGCTCGGCATGATCTCAAAGCCGACGACTCGACGATCGTCGGTTGGGTCAACGACTCGCAACGTCCGGTCGGCTCACGAGTCGCTTCGTTGCGACTGCTGGCGAGTCGCAAGTACTCGAAGTTGGACGACGTGTTGAAGTCGTCGCTGTCATCGAACGTCCCCGCTCTGCGAGCCGCCGCGCGAGACGTGATCGCTTCGAGCGATGCCGCCATCGGACTTCGCGAACTTCGTCGAGTCGTCGCGGATAACGCCGCGCACACCATCGAACGGCAGCGAGCTTTTTCTTCGCTCGCCTCGATGAAGAACGCCGAGGCCGACGCTCTGCTGACCGAGTGGATGCAACGTTTCGCCGACGATCCGGCCGGGCCATCGGTCCCGTTCGAGCTGCAAGTCGATTTGCTGGAGGCCGCGACCGCTCGACGCGAAGTCGGTGCGATCAACGCCGAGTTGCAACGTCGCTCGTCGGCGCTGAGCACGAAGAAAGACGATCCGTTCGCCGCGCAGCGATTGACGCTCGTCGGCGGCGACGCCGAAGCGGGCCGAGCCACCTTTGTCGGCAACGGGCAAGCTCAGTGCATTCGCTGCCACAAGATTCGCGGCGAAGGAGGCGTCGCTGGACCGGACCTCACGGAAGTCGTCAAACGGAATCCGCAGCGAACTCGCGAGCACTTGCTCGAATCGCTGATCGACCCGAATGCCAAGGTCGCCCCCGGCTTCGGCAGCGTGACGCTGGTTCTCAACAGTGGCCGCATCGTCGCCGGCATCGCGAAAGCCGAGGACACGAAGCAGATCACAATCGAAACGCCCGAAGGCCGCACCGAAACCGTGCCGCTCGCCGACATCGACGAACGAACGCCCCCAAAATCCACGATGCCCCCAATGGGCCGAGTCCTCTCACCTCGCGAGCTGCGCGACCTGATCGAATTCCTCGCCACATTGTCGGCGTCGTGATTGATCGCAAATTCGTGGGGCACGTTTTCAACGTGCCCGGCCAGTCGTAGGATGATTAAGAAATCACGTTCACCAAAAAACAATGGCTCATTCGGTCATCCAGGGAGGTCATTTCGGGGAATATTTTGCCACAGATGAAACACGGATTAAACACGGATCAGTTCAGGAAGCAGGGAATTGGAAAACAAGAAGAAGCGGCCGACGAAAACGCCTGACAACAGTTTTTGTTCCACGGAGAAAAGCACGGACCAAACCAGAGGTTAGAAACCGTTATGCACCCTCGTTCCGTGACCTCACTTGATTCTTCTTTGCCTTGTTCGCTGTCCTGATCCGTGTTCAATCCGTGCTTCCTCCGTGGCTTTGAAACTTCCCTCCCCGGACACCGGAAGAGCCAAAAAACAATTTAGCCGGGCACGTTGAAAACGTGCCCATGATGAGTGACCCATGCCGAAGAACTTTCGCAGCCTGCAACCGACCAACGTCGTCGATACGATCGAGCGACTCGAACGCCGCATTGCCGAGCGGTTTCCCAACGCGAACCTTCGCCAAGTCGCGGCCGAGTTGGTCATCATGGCTCGCGAAGCTGCCGATCGTGCTCAGCGCATCGGCCGGCCGAACGTCCCGTTGCGAGTCGTGCAGTGGCTGCTGATCGCCTGCTGTCTCGGAATCATCGCGTGGGTCGTGCGGCAAGTTCGGCTGAGCGACGATGTTTTCAAACTGATCGACTTCGCGCAAACGATGGACGGCTTGATCTCGTGCCTCGCCGCGCTCGGCGGCTTGAGCCTGTTCGTCTTCTCGTGGGAGTTGCGGCTGAAACGCCGTCAGGCTCTCACCGCGCTGCACGAACTCCGCTCGATGGCCCACATCGTCGACATGCACCAGCTCACGAAAGACCCCGAGCGTCTGCTGCAAGGTGGCCCCGCGACTCCGTCATCCCCGCAGCGCACGATGACGCCGTTCGAGCTGGGCCGGTACCTCGACTACTCCAGCGAAATGCTCTCGATGATCAGCAAGACGGCGGCGATCTACGTTCAAGAGTTCCCGGATTCCGTCGCCTTGGACGCCGTCAACGAAATCACCTCGCTGACCAACGGCCTGTCCCGCAACATCTGGCAAAAGATCATGCTGCTCGACCGCAATATGACTGCGGCAGGACCGAATGCATCGGTCGCTCCTGCTTCGTCGGACTGCGGATCAGATTCCGTTCCCGCTGCGCCCATGACTTCCGCAGGCGATCCGTAATCTCAAAAATGAATGAACGGCAGACGGGGATGCGATACGATCTGACCGTTTTCCTCCACTGGATATGTCCCAGGTGCGTAGTCTTAAGCGAGGAGTGGAGATATGGATGATCGCGTGAAGTCTGACATGAAATCGCATCACGACGATGATGAGGCTTATGAACTCGTCATGCTTTTAGTCTTTGCCGGCGACACCGAGGATGTCGAGCGAAGAATCGCGGGCTTGTCACGAAAGAATTGGCAAGATGAGTCTGGAAAGAGCTTTCTTCATTGGGCATGCCTGGCAAGCAATGCAGAGATGGCACAGATGCTGCTTAATTTTGGAGTACCATGTAATCTTCGGAATGAGTACGGTGAACTGCCTATTCACTGCGCGTGTGAGTGTGCAAATTACGAGTTGATCGAGTTGCTTCTTCGATGGGATAGAAGCAGCATCGAGGCGCGTGATAAATATGGTGATACCCCCCTAATTACGATTTGCCGACGTTACGTCGACGAGAAACAAGAAGACTGCGTGAGGTGCGCGTTGCTGCTGCTGGATATGGGGGCGTCTGTGATGGCCCGGAGCGACATGAGAAGCACTCCGTTACATGAGGCAGCGATTCATTGCAACGTAAAGATGGCTGAAATGCTATTGGAACAGGGCGCAGACATTGAGGCAATCGACGAGAATGGGGATACCCCGCTACTCGCAATGTCAATCAACATTGTCTCTGATGATGCCTCGGTCAAAGTAATGGCAGAATTCTTGTTGTCGCATGGAGCAAACTGCGATGTGCGCAACTGTGCCGGAGAAGACGTCATTGGTCGGCTCAAAGTGTTTGCACCGAAGACTGCGGCTTGGATGGAACAGTCAAAGCCAGGATGATGTAGTAGTTTGGCGAAGCCGGGGGCATCCCATTGCGACAGACAATGGTTCGCTAGGAATTCGCCTTTTGCATGAGAATGGCGAATTGGTAGGTATCCCAGGAGTACTGGAAAGACCGGTGGCACTGGTCCCGGACATCGTTCCTTCCCCGTAATTCCATTGTCTGGGAAATCGACAAAGTGAGTCAGACTCCGGCTCATCCCGAACTTCGTACCGAACGGCTGGTGCTGCGTGAGTGGCGGGATGAGGATCTTGAGCCGTTCGCGGCGCTGAATGCGGATTCGGAAGTGATGCGGTTCATGCCCAAGCTGCTCAGTCGTGACGAGTGTGCGACGAGGATTCAGAACATCCGCGATCATTTTCACGACCACGGATTTGGGCTGTGGGCTGTCGAGGTTCGCGACGTGACTCCGTTTATCGGGTTCGTCGGTCTGAGCATTCCCCGTTTCGAGATGCCGTTCACTCCCTGCGTGGAAATCGGCTGGCGGCTCGCTCGCGCGGCTTGGGGGCAAGGCTTCGCGACCGAGGCGGCGCGAGCGGCGGTCGCGTTTGGATTCCACGAACTGGGATTGCCGGAAATCGTCTCGTTCACCGTGCCAAAGAATGTTCGCTCACGCCGAGTCATGGAACGGCTTGGCATGAAGCACGACCCGGCCGAGGACTTCGAGCACCCGCTGCTTGCGGAAGGACACCCGCTGCGAAAGCATGTGCTGTATCGGCTCCCGCGTCCTGTCGATTCGTCAGAGTGACTCGCAGTCGACTCAGTGTGTTTTTCGTCAACCGACTTCGTAGCATGTGACGCGATTTCTGGAATCTACACTGCCACGAACCAACGGGTGAGCAATGAGCAGCACAGTTTTCACGAATGTCCGAATTCTCGACTGCACCGGTGCCGAGCCTTATCCGGGCGAAGTGTTGGTCGAGGGAACGCGCATCGTCACGGTCGCTCGTGAAATGCAACGCTTGTCGCGAGACAACGTGGATGTGATCGACGGCCACGGCGCGACTTTAATGCCGGGGCTGATCGAGTCGCACGCACACTTGAGCATCGAGAACGCAGCGGACCTCGTGCAGATCGGGATGATCCCTCCGGAGGAGACAACACTCATCGCGGTGCGGAACGCGAAGCTGTATCTCGACTGTGGCATCACGAGTTGCATCAGCGCGGCGGCGGCGAAGCCTCGCACAGACGTCGTGTTGCGCAACGCGATCAACAAGGGAGAGTTTCCGGGGCCGCGATTGTTGGCGGCCAGTCCGTGGCTGACGGTGACTGGTGGACTCGGCGACATGCGGACGCTGCACATGCCGCAGATGTCGTCGATGGCGATTACGCTCGACGGTCCGGAGAACTTTCGGCGGGTGACTCGCGAGCTGATTCGCGAAGGGGTCGACATCATCAAGCTGGTCATCTCCGGCGACACGTTCGTACCGCACGCTCCGTCGCACAGCACAGTGATGAGCGAAGCAGAAGTCGCGGCCGCGGCCGAGGTCGTGCATGCTCACGGCAAGCGGATGAGCTGTCATGCTCGTAGCGCCGGCTCGGTCAAGCTGGCGGTGAAGTACGGCGTGAAGGTGATCTATCACGCTAACTTCGCCGACGAAGAAGCGATCGACTTGCTGGAAGCGAACAAGGATTGGGTCTTCGTTAGTCCAAACATCGGCTTCACCGCGACGGCGTCCTACGAAGGATCGAAGTGGTTCACTGAAGAGCAAGTCGTCGAGTTTGGCTTCCGCGAGGAACTGGCCGGCGCGACGAAGGGACTCAAAGAATTGAAGAAGCGAGGTATTCGAATTCTGGGTGGCGGCGATTATGGCTTCTTCGTGACGCCGCATGGCGAGAACGCACGCGACCTCGATCATCTGATTCGATATTGCGATTTCACTCCGATGGAAGCGCTGCTCACGATGACGAAGCACGGCGGAGCGGCGATGGATTTGCCGAACGAACTCGGCCAGATTCAGCCGGGATTTTTGGCTGACCTGTTGCTGGTCAACGGCGATCCGCTGAGTGATCCGAAAGTGCTGCTCGACCGCAGCAAGCTGCTCGCCGTCATGAAGAATGGTGAGTTTCATCGGCGGCCGGCAAAGTAGACGAGTCACTCCGTGACTCGAAGGTTCCGGTCACGGAGTGACCGGTCTACGTTGGAGTGACCGGTCTACGTTGATCGCTCGCGACCAGACTTCTTTCACCTCCACGCCGCTGCGTTGCTGGTCGCGAAGCTGAGCGGCCAAGCTCAGGACGCGCTCGATGGCTTCGTCGTGCGAGACGCCGGCCGAGTGAATGTTCGAGATCAGATTCCGCCGCGCGTCGGTGTCGCCCGGCCGAGGCCGATAGGCCAAGTAAGCGGACAAGCTCTCAGCGGTCGCGAGTCCGGGACGCTCGCCAATCAACAGCACGACGATTTGCGGATCGAGTTGCTCGCCGATTTCGTTGAGCACGCCGACTCGGCAGTGACGGACGACGAACGATTGACCGATTTGCCAGCCGCGATTCGCAGCCGCATCGAGCAACGCGGGCAATAGCGTCGGCACTTGTGCAGCAATGGCAGTCGCGGAGAGTCCATCGCCGATGACGAACTGCAATTCGGCACCGCGCGGGCAACGCTTCCAGAGTGAGTCTTTTGCGTCCGCGTTCAGGCGTCGGCCCAGGTCAGGCCGAGCGAGGTACTCCGTCTTCGATGTCGCTTCTGTCGAAATCTCGAACAGGCCGAACTGTCTCACGAAGTCTGCTCCGAGATCGCGGATCAAATCGAGTTCCGTGTGGACGGCATCGACGGCGGCGGCGTGATCGCGGCGAAGTTCCAATGCAGTCGAAGTGCGATACGACACTCCGGCACGGCCGGTCCACAATCGAGCGGGTGTGTGTTCCTGCCAGCGAAGTGGTCCTTCAGCAATCGGGGTTGCCGATTGGGCAAGCTCGGAAGCAGGTGCGGAGTCAGCAGGCAGCAGATCGTCGCTCATAACGGTTTTGTCACTCCGACAACATCTGTCGTGCGGTCGGCGCGCCAGACTATAAACGTCGCATCGAACTCGCCAGCGCGTGGCCGGAACGTTCGCCAATGGTTGGCGACGTCTCTCTTGTCGAGCCGCTCGCTGTGCCCAAGTTTTCGTGAGGGCATCATGAAATCGCTCAGTGGTCTCAAAGCGTCATTGTGGAGCGTTGCATTCGTGACCGTGTTGACCGGGTCAGCTTTCGCAGGTCATGGACACGCCGGTGGCGGGCATGTGGGAGGCGGACATATCGGAGGCGGACATATTGGCGGCGGCACAATGCATCACGGTGGCGGGACGGTTCATCATCACGGCGGTGGTTATTACGGAGGCGGATACAGCGGCTTACGGTTTGGATTCGGAGGACTTGGTTATGGTTCGGGGTATGGATACGGCGGATACCCGTATGGCTCTGGCTCTGGTTACTACTCGACGCCGCAGTACTACACGACGCCGACTTATTCGTATCCCAGCACGGTGATCATCAATTCGACGCCGTCGGTACCGGCACCGAGCTACGACAACGGGCCGATCGTCATCCTGTCACCTGCCGCCAACGACAAGCCGATCGAATACACGCTCAACGGCATGTCCTTCTCGATGAAGCCGGGGCAATCGCAGAAGTTCATTCACGACCGCGACTGGATCGTGGACTTCAACCGCGGCGACGGCAAAGGCTCGGCGCAGTACGGGCTGAAGGCGTTGACGTACAAATTCAAGATGACCGACAAGGGCTGGGAACTTTTTGAAGCGGCCACGCCCGAACCGCCGACGGCTGACGTCGCCGCTCAAGGTGAAGAGCCGAAGCCGATCGACGTCGTCAAGCCGGCCGAAAAGACAGATCCGCCGAAGAAGATCGAAGAGGCACCCACACCGGCTCCGGCAAAGGCCGAGGGCGACGCGAAGTAATCCGCTCAATGCCGACTTCTCGATGAAGCCTCTCCCGACGGAGGCTTCTTGACGCAGCCGCCTCGCAAGAATGCGAGGCGGCTTTTTTCATGCGGTGGTAACTGGTCAGGGGTGCCACTACGCTCAGAGTGTTGGAGCGAACCGAACTCCGGCGCAGATTGAACCCGCTCTCGCGGATCATCCCCTCATTCCGTTGATCGGAGCCGTGACATGAAGGTCATTATCTGTCCGTCGTGCGAGAAGAAGCTCAAAGTTCCCGACTCGATCCTCAGCAAAGGTTCGTTCAAGTGCCCAGCGTGCGGACAAACGCTCAAGCTGCCGAAGCCAGTGAAGCCGAAGGATGACGACCTCGTCGAACTCGAACCGGACGATATGGTCGAGGACGAATTGTTTGAGGAAGAGGAAGAAGAGGCACGTCCACGACGTCCTGCAAAGCCAACGCGCAGCGGATCATCGTCGCCAGAACGTAAATCGAAGTCGAAGTCGAAATCAAAGGGATCGCAGTCGGGGCTTGCGGTCGCGGCTGGCGTTGTTGCTGGGATCGTTGGTTTCGGACTCGCCTTTTGGGCCGTTTCCGCGTTGATGGGCCGCGGTGGAAACAAGCCGGACAATCAGATCGCTCAACAGAACGCGGTGCCGCCAGCAAACGTTGCTCCCGGAACTTTGCCTCCGGTGAACAATCCCATGATGCCGTCTGTGACTCAGCCGGCACCGGCTCTGCCGGGCGCGAACACCGCGCCAGGACAGACGATTCCGAATCAGCCGGTCCCTCCGGTTCAGGGCGGGCCGGTGAACCCCGTACCGAATCCCGCTCCTGCGGTTCCCGTGCAACCAGTGCCTGGTCAACTAGTTCCCGCGCAGCCGGTTCCCGCTCAGCCCGTCGCAGTGGCGAATCCGAACGGAGCACTGCGTTACAAGTGGCAGCCAAACCGCGAGTACCCGTACAAGTTTTCGATCGAAGCCAACTTGGGCGAGGTCATCGAGAAAACTGAAGGCGTCTGTATCTATCGCGTCTCGCCGCAACCGGCCGGGCCGACGATCGAGTTCAAACAACAAGGAAGCGCGACCGCGTTCGTTGTCTCGGCCGACGGCTTCTTAGTCACCTGCGCTCACGTCGTCGACAACGCAAAGACAATTGAGGTGCAGCTCGGAGCGCAAAAGTATCCGGCGACCGTCGTCTCGACCGATGCCGCGCGCGACGTCGCCGTCATCCGCATCAACGCGAACAACCTGACGCCGGTGCCGTTGACCGATTCCAACAGCGTGCAGCTCGGCCAAGCGGTGCGAGCGTTGGGTTATCCGCTCTCCGATTTGCTCGGCCAAAACCTGAAGGTCACAGCCGGTTCGGTGTCGGGACTCAATCAAGAGGGATCCGGCCGCGTGTTTCAAATCGACGCGGCGATTAATCCGGGCAACAGCGGCGGGCCGATCGTCAATGAGATGGGTGAAGTCATCGGCGTTGCCAGTTCGAAGTTGTCCGGGCCGTCGGTGTCGACGGTCGGATTCGCGCGGCCGATCAACGACGTGAAGACGCTGCTCCAACAAGCCGGAGCAAAGGTCGTCCCCGGCACCTCGCAACAAAAGCTCGATGGCCAAACGCTCGCCGCGCGAGTCAGTCCGTCGGTCGCGTTCGTCAAAGTCGTCGCCGGAGCCAGCGGCAATCGCACGACATTGACTTACGCCGCCTCGTTCACAACCACCCAAATGCCCGCGCCTGGTAAACGCCTTCTTCGCTTCGGAGTTCCATCCTTTGGCCGAGGCAACGGCACGCTGACGATCGACGAGTTCGGCGAGATCGTTCAATTGACCGGCGAAGAGCAGCTACCTTTTTGCATGGGGCCGGTCGGATTAGTCGCGGTCGCTCCGCTGAACCCCAACGGTCAGGCAACCTGGGGCCGCACCGAACAGACCAGCATCACCCGCATCGAACAAGACCCGAACGATCCCTTCGCCCGCATGAGAGCGCGCGGCATGATGCGACCTCCGGGTGGCCCGTTCGGTCCCGGCGGCCCGGGCGGGCCGGGCGGGCCGTTCGGCAACAAGCCGAAGGAGACGGTCTTCCCCGCTCAGGAGACGACGACATTCGCGCTGGGCCAACAAGTTGCCGACGTCGTGCTGTTGAAGAAATCGTACGAACTGAAAACGCTCGACAACGTCGCCAATCCGTACCTCGCATTGAAAGGAGAAGGGGATTGGCGTTTCCATGTCAAAGACGCGATGCCGTTTTCCGCCGAGCTGAAGTTCGAGCTGTCTCGCAACATCGAGAACGCCACGATTCGTGTCCCGTTTCAGATGCAGTTTCTCTACACCGATCCGCAAATCATTGCCGCCGAGCGCAAGCAAGCCGAAGTACAGGCCGCCGCGAGCCGCGATGACCAAGCGAAGAAGGCCGCCGAAGAACTCGACAAGCTCGCCGGGCCAAAGAAGGCGAAACTCGTCCGCCGCTTCGCGCCGGTCCCGACCATCATCGTCAACGCCGTGCAACTGACGCCTGACGGAAAGAAGGCACTCGTTGCGACGCAAGAAGGTCCAGTCCTGATCTACGATCCGGCTCAAGGCGAGCCGATCGGAAAGCTCGAAGGCCTGAAGCAGTTCCTGCAATTCCTCAGCGTCTCGCCGGATGGCAAGCTGGCGTGTGGCGCGACGGTGAGCGACGCCTGCATTTGGAATCTCGACAGTCAGCAAGTCGTCTTGAAGCCGAAGATCGACCGCTTCGCACCGGCGTGCGTGACGTTCTCGGCCGACAATCAACGAGCGTATTTTGGATTCGGTTTCATCCGCTTCCAAAGTTGGGATTTGAGCTCCGGACAGATGTTGAAAGAGTGGCAGCCGAAGGTCGGCAACACCAAAGCCGTGGCGCTCACGCCCGACGGCGAGACGCTGATCGCGACCGATGGCCAGCAGTTGTTTCACTACGACCCGAAAACCGGCGCTCTGAAGAAGTCCGATCCGTTGGCGACCGGCGGGACCAACTACTTCCACGCACGGATCACTCCTGGCGGTGATCGCGCGGTCCTGGTGAAGAACCTATCGAGTTTGGACGTCATCTCGTTGGCCAATCCGACGCAAGCGACGAACATCAACGTGCGACCTTCGCCGAACAGCAGCTTCGCGATCTCGGCCAACGGCAAACGAGTCGTCGTCGCCGATTCGTCCAACAAGCAGGTCGTCGTGTTTGACGTCGATAAGAATCAAATCATCGACCAATGGCCGGTGGACACGATCGCCGCTCAGACCGTCGCGATCTCCGCCGACGGCAAATTCGTGCTGACCTGCGGCTATCACAAGGTGCTGCAACTTTGGGAAATGACCGAGTAGCCGAACTCGAGGAGCGAAGATCAGAGAGTCCCAAGGAGGTCTGGCCGCCGTGCAACACTCGTGGATCGAGAGAGGGGCTTCTCACAAGCACGAATTCGGTCACGGGCCGGATTTCCTACCTTCGCGCTCTTCGCGTCCTTCTGTTTGAAATTTGAATT
>JAYVQJ010001042.1:0-16231 GCA_043777235.1 Planctomycetia bacterium | reverse complement strand
TGTCATGGGGTGGAGAAGGCGAAGGCTGGATACCGCATTGATCTGATTGGGACGGACTTCTCGGCGGCGACGGTCGCCGATCATTGGAAAGAAGTCATCGACCGCATCAACGCGGGCGAAATGCCTCCGAAGGAAAATCCCCGGCCGGACGCTCAGCAAACTGCGGCGTTCGTGATGTGGGTCAACGAGCAACTGCGTCAGGTGGACCTCGCGGCGAAGAACGCGGGCGGGCGAATTCCAATGCGGCGGCTCAACCGTGACGAATATGCCAACACGGTGCGCGATCTCCTAAAACTCGATGAGCAGATCGTGCGGCCGTTGATCGAAGACTTGCCGGCCGACGGGCAGGCCGAGGGCTTCGATCGGCTCGGCGTGGCGCTGTTCTTCGATCAGACGCAGATCGAGCGGAGTCTCGACGTCGCGGCCAAGCTCGCCGCGCGAGCCATCGTCACGGAACCTCCGAAGGTGAACTCGTTCACGAACCGGTTTGACATTCAGCGGAAGAAGCCGGCTCCGGACATGGTCGATGTCTTTCCGGGGTTCGCTCACAAGATTCCGCGCGGCGCGGTGGAGCGCATCGTGCATCCCGATCACATCGAACACATCCAGGGCGGAGACACCTATCGTCAGGATTACGCCGCTTGGGGCGTGGTCGAGCACTTCGCGATCGCTCAAGTCGTGACGCAAGATGGCTACTATCGCTTTCGCATCACGGCCAAAGTCGACAACCGCGAGCGGACTGCGCCGAACAAATTCCTGTTGCAATACGCTAAGAGCTCGCCGATTCAGGTCGAGCAAGAGGTGCCGCTCGATGAGTCTGGCGTGACCGAGGCGCTGTTGTTCCTGCGCGGTCCCGTGAACGGTGAAGTGAAAGGGCCGCAGACCTTGACCTTGCTGTGGAATCACACCCCCAAAGCGGTGATTAACGAACCGAACTACAAGAAACTCTTCTCGAAGTGGACCAACCTGCGCGGAAGGATGGAAGAGGCCTCGACGCGCCGAGCGCCGCCCGCGGAGATGGACTTGCTGAAGAAAGAACGCGACGGGCTCGAAAAGGAATTGAATGCCTGGACTGGCGTCGCACATATCTACAACCCGGAGATGGATCTCGACAAGCTGCCGCGTCTGCTGATCGAGTCGATCGAAGTCTCAGGCCCGATTCAAAAGGAATGGCCGCCAGTCAGTCACAAGTCGCTGTTCTTCGCAGGGGACGAGAAGCGCGACGAGGCAGACGTCCGCGAAATCTTCCGCCGCTTCCTGCCACGAGCCTATCGCCGGCCAGTTACCGAACAGGAGATCGATTCGATCGTCGCGGTCGTCAGAGATGCGCAGACCAAAAGCAACCTCTCGTTTCACGACGCGATGCGAACCGGTTTGCAGCGAGTGCTCAGCGCACCGGGCTTTTGGTTTCTTGAAGAGCCCGTAGCCCCGCTCGCCAGAGCGGGGGCAGATGCGGGAAACGCCCACGCTCTGGCAAGCGTGGCTACGGCGTTGCGACCGTTGAATGATTACGAACTGGCGTCGCGGTTGTCCTATTTCTTGTGGAGCACGATGCCTGACGATGAGTTGTTCGACCTCGCCGCAAGTAACCCGAAGCGTGAGCGAGGGAGCGCAGACGACAGTTCCCAATCCAACCGCCCCTCGCTGACGCGTCGGGTTACATTGTCTGACCCGGAGGTGCTGCGGCGGCAGGTCAGCCGGATGCTCGCCGATCCGAAGTCGCAACAATTCGTGCAGAACTTTGCCGGCCAATGGCTCTCCGTGCGCGGCTACGGCGCGGTGCAACCGGCCGCCGAGTATCGCGACTACGACAAGCCGTTGGAGAACGCGGCGAAGCAAGAGCCGCTGATGTTCTTCGCCGAGGTGCTCAATCAGAACCTGCCGATCACGACGTTCCTCGACAGCGATTTCGTCATGATCAACGAACGACTCGCTCGGCATTACGGCTTGAAGGATGTCACCGGACCAGAATTCCGCCGCGTCGCGATCAAGCCGGAAGACCATCGCGGCGGAGTGCTGGGCATGGCTGGGTTGATGACCTTTCTCGCCGACGGCACGCGCACGCTGCCGATGCGTCGCGGCTCATGGGTGCTGCGCGAGCTGTTCAACGACCCGCCCAACAATCCGCCCCCGAACGCCGGAGCGATTGGAACTGCATCGCCGCGATGAAGTCTGCGCGTCGTGCCATGCGAAGCTCGATCCGTTTGGCTTAGCGTTGGAGAACTACGACGCCATCGGTGCCTGGCGCGAGCGTTTCAACGGCGAAGGCTTTCGCGGCTCAAACGGCCCGCCGCTCGATGTCAGTGGTGCCTTCCCAGACGGTCGCCAGTTTGCCACGCTCAACGAATACAAGGCGGGCCTGTTGACGCACAAAGACAAATTCGCGCGAGCCTTCTGTACGAAAATGTTGACCTACGCCCTCGGCCGGCCGGTCGGATACGCGGATCACAAAGTGCTTGATTCACTGGTCGAGAACTTGAAGAAGGATGACTACCGAATTCAATCGCTGATCCGCTCGATCGTCGTCAGCGAACCGTTCCGCACGAAGTAATACCGATCGCAGAAAATAACTGCGCTGTGTGAAACGCTCGGCTCATCACGCGGAGCGATGATGGCTACGTAGCCGTCACCGCTCCGCGTGACGAGCCGAACAGGCAAACGCGCAGTTATTTCTTGCGATACGTATAAGTTGGGATCTTGGTTCGATGAACACCACTCGCTCGTGCGTCGTGTTTGTTGACGACACACCGCTCACCTGATTGCTGACTCGGGTCATTTTGTCGCCGGTGATTTCTTCGGAGGCGCGACCGAATGGAATTCGCTCATCATTTTGAGGATCGTAAAAGTCATCATCAGTTGGGCCGGTGCCGGCGGTGCGACCAAGTTGAATCCGGTCAGTTGTTCGAACTTTGCGCGTTGTTCCAGAGTCAGACTTTCAAAGATCCGACTTAAGTTCGCGGTGGTATGCACGATCCCTTTGCGAAAAATCTCTTCGGCTTCTTTATTGAACGCTTCATGGGACGCTGGCGGATCGCGGAGTGGGGTGATCGGCTGCGCCGGCGTTTTGAACGCCGCGTCGATGACGGATTGTTGCTTGTCGGTCAGATGCAGTTGCTCGGCCACTTCCGGCTTCAAGAGTGCGCTCCAGCCGAGGCTCTTCAAGCATTCCTTTTGCAATCGAGCAGTTTGTTTTTCGGTGAGCAAGTCCGCGAGTCGTTTTTGATATTCGGCGTTGTGGGCCAGCACGAGTTCACGCAACCGTTCGCGCCGGGCCGTTTCCGCTTGCAGGCGTGCCTCATGTTGATCATTGAGCTTCTTCGAGACGATCGTGTGAAAGTCGGCCAGTTGTTTGGCGATGTCTGCCTGCTGTGGTTGCGTGAGATCGAGTTTCTTTCGGACGTCGGGGTCGGCAAAGGCGTTGTTGAGCGTGACTCTGACAGCATTGGGACCGCCGGCCATATTCCATTGTGATGTCGTTATCGCGCCATGCGGCTTGGCCAGCCGGAATTGCTTGGAGGCGTCGCCGTTGGCGCGGGCAGCACCCAACGGCTTTTGCCGATCACTGACGATCTCCTGGTACTGTGTCCGTTGCTCTTCGCTGAGCACGAGCATTGAGTCCTTCGCAAATCGGTCGAACAGCGGTTGGAGAACCTCTTCGGCAGCGGGTATGGCAGTCGTCTCGTCTTTCACCGCTTGTCGAACTAATTCGCGAGCCGCCGGGTATGCGTCTTTCTGCACCGCTTCAAGTCGTTGCAATTGCTCCCCGTCGATCCACAACGATTGCTGAATCTCTGACAATTCGACGATGGAGAGAAGATCGCCGTTTGAGAACTGCACATCCCACAGCCGCATGCCATTCAGCGATGGCGGCGATATTGGAGTGACGACACTGAGTTGTTGAATTCGCTGCCGAAAAGTCTGTCGCAGTTGGTTTTGTTGATCGGCGGTGAGAAAAGTTTGCGCCTTCACCTGGGTTTTCGCTCGCACTTCATCAAGGATTTCCGTCACTGCCAATTGCAGGCGGTGGTTTTTAATCTCTGCTCGATCGAGCCGGCTCTGAATTCCCAGGACAGAGCCCAACTCCAAAAGATGAGTCGCCATCAAGGCCGAAATATCGGCGCGTTGCTGCTGCGTCAGACCCAGCTTCTCAGCCTGCAGTTTGTTGGCCGGAAGATGTTCGATCAGAATCAGCGGGATCGGCGGCAAGCTCGACTTTTCGCCGACATTGATTTCGGCTTTCGGTGCGACCGGTGCCTCGCTCGGCTTCGTCTCTTGGCCCGATGCCGACCACGCGGCGAAACTCAGACCCACGCTCAACATCCCGACGAGCACTTGTGTGTTTCGCACGACATTCCTCCTGAATGTGTCTGACCGACCAACCTGCGGATGATTCATTCGAGCGGACGCATCGCTCAATTGGCCACTCGACTGTGAGCAAGCCATCATCCGACGAATGAGGGTGGGCTTGTAGCCGAACAACTCCATCACGCAAATATCGACTCGCCAGTGGCCGAGTGACGTATTGGGACCGAGAGTGGCCGAACGTGCTCGTTCAGCTCTTTACGGTTCCATGAACGTCCTCAAAACACTGCCGGGATGCGGCGACCACTACCTCATCGCGCTTATGCTGAATACAACCTCGAATTAGCCTTGGGCCGGGTTCGTTGACCTGGGGTGAAATTGGACCGCCAGTTCGGGGCAGAGGACATCGTCTGCAGTCCATCAGTCTCCTCGATTTTGAGTCTTACCGATGAACATTCTCAAACGCCGTCCCACACTCCATCGCCGCACGTTTCTCAACCCCACCGGCATTTCACTGACGCTCCCGCGGCTCGATGCGATGTGTACCAACTCCCGTTCGGTGACTACCGCTGGGGACATCACGCCCAACGAGACGCCGCGTCGAGCCGTGTTCTGCTTCTTCGGGCTGGGGATCAACGGTCGCGACTTCACGCCGGCCGACACGGGTCTCGATTACACGATCACGCCGATTCTCAAACCGTTGGAAGAACTGCGACGCGACTTCACCGTCGTCTCGGGGCTGAAGCTGACGCACTCCGGCGGGCATGTCGGCGATCGGACGTTTCTCACCGGGACCAACACTCGCAGCGCGGGGGCTAAGCTGCGAGTGTCGTGCGATCAAGAGTTGGCTCAGGCCATCGGTCGGCAAACGCGGTTTCCGTCGCTGTCGTTGGGGATCAAACGGGGCACCGGCTTCGGCGGCTACTATGACCAGACGCTTTCCTGGAGCCCCAGCGGCACACCGATTCCGTCAGAGAATCGTCCGCATGTTTTGTTCGATCAGCTCTTCCGGCACGACACGGCCGAGACGCTGAATGCTCGTGAGGCGGAGTTCCTTCGCCGGGCCAGCTTGCTCGATTCGCTGGGAGACGAGGCGCGGCGGTTGAATGGTTCGCTCGGCGTGGATGATCGACGCAAGCTGGACGAGTACCTGACCGGTATTCGTGATCTCGAACGACGGATGCAGGAAGACAAGGACTGGCTACGTAAGCCTAAGCCGAATGTCGCAAAGATTGAATTCGGCAAAGAGCAGGCGCTCGAACCCGACAAGTCCGGGTTGGAATACCGCCGCTATCAACGGCTGATGTACGACGTAATCGCGCTCGCGTTGCAAACCGACAGCACGCGAGTGATCGCGTACCTCGCGCGCATGGACGGCTCAGACGGCACCGGTGCCTGGAAGGACATGGGCAATCCCTACGACTATCACGGGATGACTCATCACGGCGAGAACCCCGAGATGCTGAAGTGGTTCACTCAGGCCGACATCTGGTACATGGAAGATTGGGCCTACTTCCTCGACAAGCTCAAGTCGATCAAGGAAGGAGACGGCACGTTGCTCGACCACACGCTGGTCGCCTATGGCAGTAGCGGCGGCGCGATCAACGCTCACCACAATCATCACTTGCCGGCGATGCTCGCCGGTGGATCACGCCTCGGCGTGAAGCATCAAGGTCATCTCATCAAAGAGGACGTGCGACTCGGCAACCTGTGGAGCACCGTCTTCGATCGCATGCAGGTTCCGCTTCCCAAGAACTTTCAGGGGGGCGAGTCGGACGGCATCATCAAGGAACTCATTTGACTTAACCTCCGAACGATTCTGACAGGAAGTAACCCGCAGCGTCAGCGAGGGCGGGCGTTCTAGAACGCGATGATTTCAGTTGCTCTTAAAGCATTCGCCCTCGCTGACGCTGCGGGTTACTTGCACGACAACGACCACAACCCCACTGAAGGAGTCCTCATGAAATACCTCGCCCTTCTCGTCTTCGCTTTCACCCTCCTGTCCAATGCTCAGGCGCAAGACGTCAAACGCGACATCCCTTATGCCAATCCGGCGCACGAGCGGCAAGTGCTTGATGTCTATTCGCCAGCGGGAGCGAGGAACCTACCCGTGGTCTTCTGGATTCACGGCGGCGGTTGGCAGGCGGGTGACAAGAGCAGCGTCCAATTGAAGCCGCAGGTTTTCATGGAAAAGGGTTTTGTCTTCGTCTCGACGAACTACCGGCTGCTGCCGAACGTCGAGATCGACGTCATCTTTCGCGACATCGCCAAGTCCATTCATTGGGTCCACGACCACATTGCCGAACACGGCGGCGATCCGAAGCGGATGCTCGTCATGGGTCACTCCGCCGGAGCACAACTCGCCGCGTTGATCTGCACCGACAACCGCTACCTCAAGGAGGAGGGCTTGCCACTGTCGATCATCAAAGGCTGCGTCCCGGTTGATGGTGACACCTACGACGTCCCCGCCATCATCGAAACCGCCGAAACTCGCCGCCGAGTTCACGGCCAACCTCAACCAAAACTCGGCCATCGCGAGAAATTCGGCAACACGCCAGAGAAGCACCGTGACTTCTCTGCCGTCACGCATGTCGCCAAAGGGAAGTAGATCCCGCCGTTCCTGATCCTGCACGTCGCCGATCATCCCGATAACGCGGCGCAAGCCCAACGATTCGGTGCTGTGCTGAAGGACGCCGGTATCCCTGTCACTGTCTTCGGTGCCAAAGAGACCAACCACACCAAGATCAACGAAAACCTCGGCCAGTCCGATGATCCGTCCACGAAAGCGTTGGTCGATTTCGTGGACGAAGCTCTCAAGAAGTGAGCATGGAATTGGGGTTTGGTGATTGGGAGTTTGAGGTTCGGCGGAACGCATTCTCTTGATGAGCCCGACTCACTTCATGGGTTCAGCGGCGGTGAAGCAGAGCACTTGCGTGCGCGTGCGGATGATGAGGTTGCCGTCGGCGATTGCCGGCGTGGCCACGATGCTTTCGCCGACGTCGTTGACGGCGAGTTCTTCGTAGTCGGCGTCATTCTTCAGCACGGTGACACTGCCGTTCTCACTGGCAAGGTAGATCTTCCCGTCGCCGAAAACCGGTGACGCGAAGTAGCCGCCGCCACTGCCGACTCGTTTCGGAGCGCGAGTCGGCTCACCTTGTTTCGTTTCAAAGACGGTTGAGATGCCACCCTCTTTGACCAAGAACATGCGGCCGTCGGAAACGAACGGCGAGACAATGTGGTCGGTGTTCTTCGTCTTGTGCTTCCAAAGCAGGTGCGTCTTCGTGACGTCCCCTTCACCGCCACCGCGAACCGCGACGATGAATTGCTCGGCGGCCGCGTCGCCGATTTGCTGGAAGGAGCCGCCGGCAAAGTTGTCAGGATGCAGAAACGCGACATCCAATTCTTTCCCTTCGAGAAAGCCGTCCTTGTTGAGGTCTCCGCGATCGAACGTCCGCTTGAAGAACGCCTCAGGGATCGGCTGCTTGCCGACGAACCGCTGAATCTCCGCTTTGTCGATCTTGTTGTCGTTGTTCCCCGCTTTCTCGTCCCGGTCGATCGAGGCTAGCCATTGATTGGCAATCGCACCGCTCTGCACCGAGATGTAAACCACTCCGTCAAGACAGACCGGCGTCGTCTTGATGTTTCGCAGCAGCACCTTCGCGAACCAACGACGCTTCCCGGAGTCCGGGTCGTAGCCGATCAGCATCCCGGTCCCGGCGACGACAATCTCATCGCGGCCGTTCGTGGTGCAGATGACTGGATGCGAATAGTTCACCGCCATGTCGAGCCGATCGTCCTTCCAGCGCAGCTTCCCGGTTGCTTTGTCGAAGGCATAAAAGGTCGGATTGAGATCGTCATCCTGACAGAATAGCACGAGGTCTCGATACAGCACCGGCGACATTCCCGGCCCCCACTTGAAGACGAAGAACGGCGTCGGCAGTTTTTGTTGCCACACGTCTGTGCCGTTCTTCGCATCGACTGTGATCACGCCAAGCGTGCTGAAGTAAAAGTAAACCCGCTCCGCATCCGCCGCCGGAGTTGCACTCGCTTGGCTGTTCGTCGCATGAACCTCGGCGAGCGGCCCCGTCTGCCAATCTCGCTGCCAGAGTTTCTTCCCGGTGGTTGCATCAAACGCAAACAGACTGACGGTCTCGTCCCCAGTCATCCCGCTGACAAAGACACGCCCGGCCGCGACGACCGCGCTACCAACTCCGTCACCGACTTTCGCTGACCAGCGAAGATTCTCGGTCGCCGAAAACTTCACCGGCAGTAACTTTGTCTCGGCAGAGATACCCGAACAATTTGGTCCTCGAAACTGTGACCAATCAGCGGCTCGCACCATCACCGAGCAGGCCAGCATCGCCAACAACCCACCGATCGAGACTCGCCACGTAGGCATCACGAATTCTGCCACACGACCACGAACACATTCCGTTGGGTTGAGCGTCATCGAACTTCTCCCGTGAGTGTCATCGTTCAGTTTTCGGACGATCCGCTGAGTCCCGGCACCCCCAATCATCGGCAAGCGGAACGAAATGTGAAAGTCGCCCGTGCCTCAAGAATCGCAACGGGTGTGCCAAGGATTCTTGGCAACGTCTATTGAGGCCGCCAGACGCCGGAGGGATCAAGATTAGGTCGGCTGGCAAAAAGTAGGGGACAGAAAAATGCTCGATCTTTCTGTCCCCCATCTTTCTGTCAGCCAGCCTGTCGTTACGGCGGCGCGGAACTCAGCGTCGAAAGCTCTGCCGATTTAGATACCGGGGATATCGAGCTTCTCAACGGCGGCGATTTGACGGAGCTTCTTCAGGCCGCGAGCTTCCAACTGGCGGGCACGTTCCTTGGTCACTCCGAAGCGATGACCGACTTCCTCGAGAGTTTTCGGTTCGTCGCCGGGGCGAAGACCGAATCTGAGCAACAAGATTTCTCGCTCGCGCGGGTCGAGCCGATCGAGAATCCGCATCAGGATGTCGTGCTGCGTCTGATTCTCTCGCTCGGCTTGGAACTGGTCGCCACGTTTGTCGGAGGAGTATTGAAAGAGCTCGTCGGTCCCGGTCTTGAATCGGTCGTGCAGCGTGTGCTCGGCCGGGATCGAGCGGGCGAAGTTTTTCATGATCGCCCACGAGGCGTAGGTCGAGAATTTGTTGCCTCGGCTGAAGTCGAACTTTTCGATGGCCCGCAGCAACGACATGTTGCCGTCGCTGACCATCTCGAAGAAGTTCGCGTTCGGTCGCATGTGCTTCTTCGCGATCGAGACCACGAGTCGCAGGTTGCTGCGGATCAGAAAATTCTTGACGGTCAGCGACTCTTCCATCAGTTGCTCGACGTCGCGCATGACACCCGCCTTCGGTCGCTGCGGATCAAGCGTCTTCCGCAACTGTTCCGCTTTGAATTTCAGGAAGTTCATTTTGCGGAAGTAATAGCCCTCTTCTTCACGAGTGAGCAGCGGCAGTTGATACAGGCTTTCCAGGTACGCGGGCAAACCGGCCGGCTGAACGTGGTGCTCGTCAGGTTCGGCGCGAACTGGCGGCGCGGCGAGGATGATCTCGTCGGAACTTGGCAGCCGGAAGGAATCGTGATCCATGAAGTCGATGGGTTGGTCAATCAAGTTCTTGGCACGCATCTCGGAGATTAGCCGGTAGATGCTGGATCGTGTGCGGCGGAACTTCGTGACCAAGCGATCGACCGACACGTTGAGCCGCGAGAGGCGATACAGCTCGCGCTTCTCTTCGTCGCTCAGTGGGTCGGTCGCATTCGGGAACACGGCATTCTCCGGATTCTGTTTGTCATATTGTCGCAGTGTGTAACGAATCGTTTCAGGAGCACGCTCAAACTTGCGTGCGACTCGATGCACCACTTGAGTTGGATTCGCTCCCCACTTCGCCAGTCGCCGCGCCCAGTTCAAGATGCGGAGCTTTTCGTCATCGGTGAGTTGGCTGAATCGGCTGCCGCGAGCCACTTCGTCTCCGTGACGCGACACAAATCGATGCACGGAAGATTCGAGGAAACCGATTTGCTTACGCGATCCGACTCGGAAACGCCGAGCCACCAGTCCGCGTTGTCGCCAGCGTGAGACGGTCTTGGTCGAGACGTGATAACGCTGGCTGACATCTTCCAACGTCAACACCGGCTCGGTGACCATGTCGAACGTCAGATTGGCACTGTCCGACAGGTCTTCGACAAAGCGATGCAAGTCATGAGCCGCTTCGTCGCCGTTGAGCGTGAGATTCGGATAACGATTCGGACGATAGCTCGTCAGCTTCTGGACGAGGTCTTCGTACCAATAGGTGCCGCTCGGTTGAAGCTCGTCGATGAGTTCTTCCGCACGTTGGATTTGTTCGAGGCGAACTGGTTGCGGGGCGTAGCGCACCTGTTGGTCCGCCAATTGTTTCATCGCTGGGTTCTTGTAGCGTGTCATGATGATGCCCTCCGATCGGCCCGTCGCACAAACCTACGTGTCTTTGACGGAGATTGGGGGAAATTCGTTCCTACATGCTGCTTACCGTCTCAAGTCTTTCAGCTTTGTGAGAATTGGACTGCTCTACCGGCTTCGTCTTGGGACCACGGACTTTCGCAAAGCCGGAAATCCCGACGATCAAAACCGATAGCAACACAATCAACCCCATCCACTTCGCTCGGTTCTGACGCATCTTCTCAAACGTCGCCGAGCGTCCCACCAATGCCGATGCGATGAAGAACACGACAATCGCCAAAAGCATCTTCGTTCCGAGCAGCGCGTGATAAAGCGTGTCTCCGCGATGCAGTGGTCGCTGTTGGATGTAGTTGAAGAGACCGCTCAGCAAGAGCATCGCGATTCCGATGTGTACGACTCGTTTCCAGCGAGCCAGCAGTCGCTGACGCAATTGATCGTGCTCCGCTTCCGGAAGATCCTTCGCGGCCGGCATCAGAATGAAGCGCATGAAGACCGTACCGCCGACCATCACGATCGCCGCTGCCACATGCAGGAATCGACCAAGCACCTCCAAAGGAAAAAGTTTGTCCATCGCGAATCGTGACTCCGGTTATGAGTTCGTGGAAACAGCGCCGATCTTGGCGAAGAAGAAGGCAAACGAGCCTCCCATAAAAATGCAAGACCCGGCTCCTTGCGAAGCCGGGTCTTGGGGTACTCGTCGAAGATATCGAAGGTGACTCTTCAGCCGAGTCGCCGTGAGCGATCACCAAAGCGGATCGCTCGTGGAAACCAGGTACCGGCGAATCAAATCGGGGCACCTGGGTGGGTGGCTGCCAGAGACAGCCCGTCGGCCGCTTAGGCCACACCACCTCGTTGGCAACTAGGACTCGATGAACTCACAAACCACCTCCTTTCTGCAAAGAACCAGACCCGGTGCGCCGGTGCCAAAAGAACTCCGGCCGCGGTGAGTCAGAAATTGGTCCCTCGTGCTGCGTCAGCACGAACACTGAATGACATAGTGACGACTCTTGGCCGAGAGGCAAGACAATTTCCGGGACGACTTCGGTATTTGCCGTCTTATCAATTCTCAGTTCCACTTGCTCGGCGTTGTTTTTGTCGGTCCTGCGGATGACTGTTGAGCGTAGCGGTACCGCGAAATCAGGCTGATGAGGCCCCGAACCGATCCGGCGTCCATCTTTTTCATGACATTGATTCGATGAGTATTCACCGTCGCCACACTCAGCTTGAAATGGTGAGCGATCTCATTGCTCGAAAGCCCATCGGCCACGAGGTTCAAGACTTCTCGTTCGCGATCGGTCAGTGTTTTGAGCCGCCGGCCCGTTTCCTGAGCTTCCTGCTGAACCTTGGGTGAAGCGCGAGTCATCGTGAGCGTGCGGCGGATCAACTCCATCAGTTCAGGGTTGCTGTGGATCGGCTTTTCGACGAAGTCGAGTGCGCCGAGCTTCATCGCTTGGACCGCTGATTGCGCGTTCCCAAAAGCCGTCATCACAATTGTCGGCACCGCCAGATCAAGCTCACGGATCATTTCGAGCGCTTCCAGTCCGCTCATTGCTGGCATCATCAAGTCCAACAGCAAACACCCCGGCTGTCCCGTCACATAGTTCTCGAAGAACTCTTCCGCGGAGCGATATGCCACGACCGGCAATTCTTCAGATTCCAGCAGGCGAATGGTCGAGCGCAGAAATGCTTGGTCATCGTCGACCAGAAAAACCGTCGGTTTCATTTCCATTTCCTTCCGATGGATACAACATCGAGCCTCGCTCACGCAGGCTAACAAGGACCGAATCCTGTTCCTTTATCGAGCAATTCGCAAGGCGGACATTCAACCTGTTGACGAAACGTGTGTCATCATCTTCAGACACTTCCGCAACTTCACGGCAGATACTCTGAGTCCCGTTCAAGCTCCTTCAGGGCAAGCGGTCTGGTGTCTTGCGCATGAGGTGAATTTCGCTCGAATGACTCGTGCGACAGCGATTGACTCTTTGAGACCCTCAATGAAATCGCTGCGGTTTCGACTCGTGACGACTTCAAGTATCGAACCCTAGATCAACCGGCTCCGTGAGTGGACGAGCCTGCTGGACCCGATACGCTTCCCGCCATTGCTTGTTTCACACTTTTGATTCACGGGAGTCGATTCCATGAAAGTTCGTTCGTTGTTGTGTTGCGCGTTGGTCGCGTTGATGCTCGTGTCGCACGCGCCAGGTCGTCCGATCTTTGCCCAAGACCAAGCATCCGCGAAGAGTCTCGCGGCGGAATTACAGCCGCTGGTTGACAGCCACTCGCTCGCCGGCGCGGTCTTGTTGGTTGCCGACAAAGATAAAGTACTCAGTCTGGATACTGTCGGGTTCCGCGACATTGCCGCGAAGAAGCCGATGCCTACGGAAGCGGTGTTCTGGATCGCGTCGCAATCGAAGCCGATCACCGGAACCGCGCTGATGATCCTCGTCGACGAAGGCAAGGTTCGCATCGAAGACCCGGTCGAAAAGTATCTCCCCGAGTTCAAAGACTTGTGGATCGCGGCCGAGCAAGACAAGGACCACATCCTGCTCAAGCGGCCGCACCGAGCCATCACCGTGCGCGACGTCCTCAATCACACCAGCGGCATGCCGTTCCAATCCAAATTGGAACACCCGACGCTGGACGGTATGTTCCTCAAAGACGCCGTGCGAAGCTACGCGATCACGCCGCTACTGTTCGAGCCAGGCAGCAAGTATCAGTACTCGAACGCGGGCATCAACACGGCGGGCCGCATCATCGAAGTCGTCAGCGGCATGAGTTACGAAGACTTCATGGACCGACGCTTGTTTGGCCCGCTGGGAATGAAGGACACGACCTTCTGGCCCAACGAGGAGCAGCTTTCGCGATTGGCCAAAGCGTACAAACCGAACGCCGACAAGAACGGACTGGAAGAGACGACCATCAGTCAGCTCACTTACCCGCTCAGTGATCGCAAGCGCCAGCCGATGCCGGCGGGAGGTTTGTTCTCAACAGCCGCCGACGTGGCGCGGCTATGCCAGATGGTGCTCAATCGCGGCGAATTCCAAGGGAAGCGAATCCTGTCGGAAGAGGCAGTCGCAACGATGACTCGTAAACAAACCGCCGAGGGGTTGACTGGTTACGGCCTCGGCTGGTCCACCGGCGGCGACAGCTTCGGCCACGGCGGAGCGCTCTCCACTAACATGACGATCGACACGAAGCGCGGCTTGATTACCGTCTTCCTGGTGCAGCACGCTGGCTTCCCCGGCGATGGCGGCAAGAGCCAAGGGATCTTCAAGAAGGCCGCCGAAGAGCGGTTCGACGCGGCGAAGAAGTAATCGCAGTTCGCCAGGCTGTGTCGTGCTCTGCAATAACGACAACGAATTTCAAATGGCTCTTCCGGTGTTCCGGGGAGGCAAGGTTCAAAGCCACGGATGAAACACGGAATGAACACGGATCCGGACAGCGAACAAAACAAAGTCGAAAAAAGGTGAGGTGACGGAACGAGGGTGCGTCACGTTTTCTAACCTCTGGCTGGGACCATGTTTTATCCGTGAAAAATAACTGTTGTCCGGCATTCCCGTCCGCCGCTTCTTCTCCTTCTTCTTCTGTTCCAATTCCCTGTCTCCTGTCCTGATCCGTGTTCAATCCGTGTTTCATCCGTGGCAGAAATGAGTCCCCGAAGCGACCTCCCTGGATTACCGAATGAGCCTTTCAAATAAACAGGCCGTGGTCGGAGTGCCGACCGCGGCCTTGGAACTTTCAGGATTGGGGAAGGACGGGCACCTTCAAAAACGGTAGTGTCCTATTTTCAATGTAGCCCGACGTCGCCGACGTCGGGAATAGCCGACTTCGGCGAAGTCGGCCTACAAATTAGGACACTACCTTCAAAAACGCACGGAGAACCCGGCACCGGCGAAGAATTCGTCGATACGGTCGCTGAGCCGTTTTCCGTAACGCACATCCCATTGCACATTTGGCGTCGCATAGATGAATAGCCCCGTATCGACGTAGTTCGCAGGGCGGTTGTCCACGGCATTGGTGGTGCACAGATTAAAGAATTCGATGAAGCCGCCAACTCGCTTGGTGGCCTGATAGAGCAGTGACACCGAGTTGTGATAGACGACGATGTAATCACGTTGGTCGATCACTGTGGTGGCGAGGGGCGTGGAGCCACCACCGATCAATGTACTGATCGAAATTCGCTGCCAATCAACACCGGTACTGGCTTTGAGATAAAGCCATCGGCGGATGCCCCATCCCGCCACAACATTCACAAACGGTTGCATCGCATTTGAGGAAACCCCGTTCGTGCCGGTCGGGACCGTGGAGCCAGAAAGCAGAGTCAGCATTGGCGACCAGCCGGCCTGCTGCTTCATTTCATACTTGAACGCCAGATACAGGTCATCTCCGCCAAAAATTTGCTGACGAAACCCCGTTGCACCGTCGTGGATGTCTGACATCGCGTATCCGTTCCACTTCATCCGCAGCTCGAATTCGTCGGTGAGCCCGTAACGAACAAGCACTTCGGGAATGGATCGGCGCGTCTGATTCACTTTGGCTTCGTGATCGCGGACGCTGCGAAACGTGTAGCCGCTCTCAATGATCGTCACGCCTTTACCGACCGAATATGTGGCATCGGTGAAATCGGGGCGGTCGGTGTTGATCAGGTTGTAGAAGTCCCATTCATCGGGAACGTCTTGGCCAAACAAATTGGCGCGATACGTGGACCAAATGCTGGATGGGTCGGCATTGTCGAGCGCGGGGATGCGTGGATACTCGGCAGGATCGGTAATCACGATATAGCCGTTGCCCCAAGGGGCATAACGCGGTGACGAGCCGTCGTTGTTATTGGCTCGATAGATCTCGGACCATTTCGGCGGTGGTTCACCATCGGGAATCCATTGATCGCTGGCGGTGAAATCGACGGCCCGCCAACTCTCACCATCACCATCGGGAAACGTTGGCGGTTTCAGCATGACCACGCCGGCAAGCTCTTTTGTTCGCGAGGGATGAGCGGCGAGCGACTCGTTGGCCTGTTTCTCAAATGCCTTGATCTGCCTCGCGTTGTTTTGCCACGGAGATGGGACGGTCCGTCGTGACACGGCTGAGTTGTCACCACTCCGCACTTTGCCCTCTTCAAAGGCCGACGAAGTTTCTGCAAACGACAGGCCGAGGCACAGCGTCACGCCCCATAACAGCGCACGGCGCAGCCAAATAACGATGGTCGTCGATGACATTGGGATCCTCGTGCGTCGAGATGGTGAGATTCGGGGAGGGATTTGAGGAAGGGGGAAGGGAACGGAGAAATAATTGAAACTTCAAATCTTGCCAAGAGGAGAGCGGTTTGACTTGGGAATGTTGATCTGCTCAAACAAAAAAGGCCCGGCGTGATTACCGGGCCTTCTTTGTTTCGACAGGCTGGACGTTCATTTTTACTTGCAAGAGTCGTCGCTGAGCCACGAAAAGCAACAACAGCCACTCGACAAAGTCGCCGCGCAGGTCGTGGTGCAATCGTTTCTC
>JAYVQJ010001041.1:0-4133 GCA_043777235.1 Planctomycetia bacterium | reverse complement strand
CGGACGCTAGCGCGTTCCGGCTCACAAAACGTGACACACTGTGTGCGACTTTCGTGGATCAAGCGTTCTAACTGCTCTTCGGTGTTGCCCAGTGGTCTCGGTACGGGCGGTGGACGAGGGCGTTGGCTTCTTCGTCGCCGGTGATTTGTTCTTTCTGTGGGTCGAACGTCAGCGAGCGGCCCAATCGAGTCGCGATGTTGCCGAGGTGACAGAGCGTTGTTGAGAGGTGGCCGGTCTGCGCGTCAGCGGTGAGTTTCGCGGAGCCTCGGATGGCGTCGCAGAGATTCTGGACATGCAGAGTGTCGTTCATTGCTTCGAGTTTGACGGAGACGGTCGCGGGCTGATTGCGGTCGTTGAGGATTTCCAATTTGCCTCGGCGGCTGAGATACATCTGCCCTTTGGTGCCGTAGAACTCGGCACCGCTGTCGGTATTGTGTGGGTAGTTCGTGGACCATAGCCGCTGCTCGTAAATTAGCAGCTTGCGTTGGCCCGACCGGCCATCTCCGGGGTACTCGAACGTGACTTGCTGTGTATCGGGGAACTCCATGTCGTCGTCGAAGTGAAACTTGCCACCCAGCGCCGCGACTTTGGTGGGATGCGTGTCGACCCCCAGACCCCAGCGGGTGTAGTCGATGTCATGCACACCGTCGTTCCCCATGTCGCCGGTGCCGAAGTGATACCACCACGTCCAACGGTTGTGGACTCGGTTGGTCCGATACGGAATCATCGTGGCGGGACCGACCCAAGTGTCGTAGTCAAAGCTGGCGGGGGGAGCCGTGTCCTCGCCACGTCCGATCGAACCTCGCTTCTGAATGTTCCAGCACTTCGCGACCAGCACGTCACCGATGGCTCCGTCGCGAAGGAGTTTGATCGCCTCGATCATCATGGGCGTACTGCGGCTCTGAGTCCCATGTTGCACGAGCGTCTTATTGCGTGCCGACGCTTCAACCAACAGTCGCCCCTCGCGGATGTTGTGTGAGATCGGCTTCTCGACATAAACGTGCTTTCCGGCATCGCAGGCCAAGATCGATGCAATCGAGTGCCAATGATCGGGTGTTGCCACGATCACCGCATCGACGGACTTGTCGTCGAGAATCCGCCGCAAATCGGCGACCGCCTTGTTCGGTGCGACGTTGAACGACTTCGCTGCCGCCGCTCGGCGCGAATCATCAACGTCACTGACGTAGGCCAGCTCGACGTTCGGTGAATTCTTAAACAACCCGGCCACGCGGCTGCCTCGGCCACCGCAGCCGATCAGTCCGACGACCAACTTGTCATTCGCTCCCTTCGGTGCGGCATGTGTCTTATCGATGGCCGATGCGGCCAAAAAACTGGCCGAGGTCAATTCCAAAAACTCACGACGATTGGGTTGAGCACTCATGATTGCTTCCGATCAAGGTTTGCGAACATCCAAGCAGACGATCTCTTTGTCGTCTCGCAAGAACAAGAAACCGCTCGACAACGCCGGAGCTTGGCGAGTCCCGGCAAGAACGGTCGCTCGGCCAATTTCGTCGAAGCGATCCGGAGTGGCTCGCACGACGACGAGTTCGCCGGCGAGGGTCGAGATCAACAGCTTGCCGTCGGCGGCGATCAGGTTTCCTTTGCCGAAGCGAGCTTGTTGCCATTTCCGCTCGCCAGTCGCGGCGTCGATACAAGTCAGATGCGTGATCGGCCCCGCTCCGCCGACATTATCCATTCCGTACAAGAAGCCATCGAGGAGCATCGAAGTCTGCCACTCGTTCCGCAGGACGCTCTTCGGGCCAAGCGAGTCCCAGACTTCGCTGACATCAAACTTGCTCCCGTTCGGCTTCAGAGCGAGCAACACGCTGCCGTGATTCTCGCCGGACGAGAGGAAAACTTGTCCTTTGACGTCCAACGGCGTGGCGATGTTGCAATCGAAGTCTGTCGTGAACGGGTATCGCCACAGCACCGATCCCTTCGCAGGATCAACGCCGATTGCTGAGCTACCGGTGAATACGACGACTTGTGATTTGCCTCCCACCTTCAGCAGTACTGGAGACGAATAGCCTGCGGGATCGCTGCCGGCCGTCCAAGCTTGCTTGCCGGACTTCGTGTCGTAAGCCACGAGCGTCCCTTTCGAGGCTCCGGCCATGATGATGACCTGATCGCCGACGACCAGCGGTGAGCAAGCCATGCCGTAGGCAACTTCTTTGCCGGAGAGTTCCTTGACGACATGGTGTGACCACAGTGGCTTGCCGTCCTCAAAACTGTGGGCAGACAGAATCCCCTCACCGGTGAAGACGAAGACCAGATCTCCAGCGATCGTCGGCGTCGCGCGCGGGCCATTGCCCATCGCGTTGGAGTAAGCGGGAGCCAGCGGCGTTTTCCAAATGGAATCTCCCGACTTTGCATCGAGTGCGACGAGCCACTGTTTTCCGTCGCGCTGCACGAGCGTCAGCACTCGGCCGCGACTGATCGCAAGCCCCGAACTGCCGACCCCACCCGGCACTCGCCAGATCTCTTTCGGTCCACCGTCCGGCCAGCGATCGAGCAGTCCCGTTTCGCTCGACAAACCGTTCCTCTGAGGACCGAGGAACTGTGGCCACTCTCCTTTGTCATCGGCTTGAGCGACGGAACGATCGGTGTGCATCAACACCGCCGCTGCAACGAGAGCCATCGAGACCAAAATGCGCTGGACGATCTTCCGAACTGTGACTGACATCGTTCCTCCTTGTGAGTTGCTTGAGTCATGGCCGCATACCGTGCGGCGTGCCGACACCGGGAAGCGAGTTTCGACGAAACCCGACCATACGAAATGAGAACTCGCTGGTCGCGTGAGCCTTGGACGTCGTTCGCTGATCTTACGGGCGAACCATACTCTATCGGCGACAGCTCGCAGCGTCGCGGGGAAACGGTTCACGTTAGGGACTCACTGCGGGAAGCGATTCTGTTGCCGCTGGCGAACTCGGATCGGCTCTGAATTGAGTTCTGAGAGCCAGTCACTTCAAATCCCCCTCCTGCTCGCCCTGAGCGGAATGAGAACCGCGTCCCACCGAGTTGAAGGAGATCTTCGCTATGTCCCGCCTGCTGCTTGCGTTTGTGGTGTGCTGTGTCGGTTCGCTGGCTGTCGCCGATGTGAAAGTCCTGCCCGATGGACGAGTCTCCGCAGACAAACGGCTCGGCAACTTGAAAGATCTCAACGGTTACTTCCCGCTGGAGGTTCCCGCCACAAAAGAAGACTGGGCCAAGCGAGCGGACGTCGTGCGCCAGCAAGTGCTGGTCTCGCAGGGCTTGTGGCCGATGCCGACCAAGGGTCCGCTCAAGCCGGTGGTGCATGGTCTCGTCGATCGCGATGACTTCACGGTCGAGCGCGTTTATTTCGAGAGTGCTCCGGGCCTCTTCGTGACCGGCAGTCTCTTCAAGCCGAAGGGAAAGAAGGGGCCATTCGCGGGAGTGCTCTGTCCTCACGGGCATTGGAACAACGGGCGGTTCTACGACGCCGGTGAGCTCGAGGTTCGCAAGCAGATCGTCGTCGGGGCCGAGCGGTTTGAGAAATCCGGCCGGTATCCGTTGCAGGCTCGATGCGTGCAGCTCGCGCGGATGGGTTGCGTCGTGTTTCATTACGACATGCTCGGCAACGCCGACAGTCAGCAGTTAAGCCACACACTCGTGCATCGGTTCGGCGTGGATGGCAAGCGACGACCGGAGATGGAGCAGGCTGACTCCTGGGGGCTCTACAGCCCGCAAGCGGAACTGCGGCTGCAAAGCATCATGGGCTTGCAGACGCTGAATTCCATTTGTGCCCTCGACTTCATGTTGAGCCTGCCGGATGTTGATTCGCAGCGGATCGGCGTGACCGGCGCGAGCGGCGGTGGCACTCAGACTTTCATACTCGGCGCGGTTGATCCGCGCGTGACCGTGCAGTTCCCCGCAGTGATGGTCTCGACCGCGATGCAGGGGGGCTGCACTTGCGAGAACTGTTCGCTGTTGCGAGTCAACACGGGCAACATCGAACTGGCCGGGCTGTTCGCACCCAAGCCGCTGGCCATGTCGGCTGCGAAGGATTGGACCGTCGAAATTGAAACCAAAGGGATGCCGGAACTGCTGAAGCTCTATGAGATGCTCGGCGCGAAGGACAACGTCAAAGCGACCGCGTATCTGCACTTCCCGCA
>JAYVQJ010001040.1:0-4134 GCA_043777235.1 Planctomycetia bacterium | reverse complement strand
CGTGCCGAGCATCGGTCCTTCTGGCCCGGCGTGCGAGTGGCGGCAGATGCTGACCGGGTGGCCGTCGTGATCCGCCAGAAATCGCTGCATGTCGGCCAGCGTGATCGAGCCAAACTGGCTGTCGATCAAGGCCCGCATCCGTTCGAACCGCGGGAACGAATCGGACAAGCTGAGCCGAAAGTTGGCATCGCAGGCATGTTCCGAGCAGAGATAGTGATTTGAGTGAACCAGGAATCGCTCCTGCAACTCCGGCACGAACGGGCCGTCGCTGGTCAGTTCGACATCGAGGATCGCTCCGCTGCCGTCCGCCAGCATGTAGTTGCCGTTCGAGCAAACCGGGAACTCGCGCATCAATCGCAGCACGTCTCGCAGTGATCGCTGTTCGAGGATCAGCCGCTTGAGCGGATAATGCGACAGCGCGAACCTCCAACTCGGCCCACCACCGAGCGCGTTCGCGAAGTGCGACACACCATGCTCGTTGATCCCGTGGTAGCCGAGCATTCCGCCGAACGTCCACATCAACACCGCTGGTTTGTTCGTGGGCCGCAATCGCAGGACGTAGCCAAATCGTTCCAACTCCGGAGGATTGTCGCTCGTTTGTCCGATCAGTGTGCCGCCGGTCGCTGTGCCGCGTGCAGGAATCGCAAAGGTCGTACAAGCTCCGTCGCCGACCTGAGTCAGTTCACCTCGAAGTTGAGCGACCAGCGCGTCGGCCAATGTCAGCTTCGCACCGTCTGCAAGGCCCGCAGCCTCGACCAACAAATCGGGGCATTGCGATTCAAAGAGCGGCAGGAATCGCAACGCTCGCTGCCGCAGTTGTTCGCGCGATAGCCGCAATGACTCGGCCAAAAAATCCAAGTAGCCGCGAATCTGTTCTCGCGCCTGCTCGCCATGTTGACGGCCGAGTTCGCGAGGTTCGCCCTGAGCTTCAAACAACGGGTATTGCTGAGACATCTTGCTTCCTGAGTGAGGGGCCGAAGTATAGAGTCACCGGCACCGTATTTCTCCGGCCGACAGCCGATCGCCGTTGGCCGAAAGCCGTCATCCGTTTTTTGAGATGGAATTTCGATGTTTCTACAGCGCCGCTGGCGGAAACGCCTCATTGGATTGACTGCCGTTGCCGCCTTGTTCATCGCGCTCACCGAACCCGCGCGAGCCTGGAACGATGCCGGGCACATGCTCGTCGCTCGGATCGCCTGGCTGCGGATGACTCCCGCACAACGAGCCAAGGTGAGTGACGTGCTCAAGCACCATCCGCACTACGACTCATACTTGACCGACAAGTGCCCGGCCGATGTCCCCCGCGAGGAGTGGGCGTTTCTGAAGGCCGCCACTTGGTCGGACTATATTCGTCCGCCGAAGTCTCTGGATGCCGACAAGATCGCGGCTCATGAGCGGCACAAGTTTCATCGCGGTGTGTGGCACTACGTCAATTTTCCGTATCACGCCGGACAGAAAGAGAGCACGCTGCCGCCGCATCCGCTGCCGAACGAGACCAACATCCTCGATCAGATCGACCACAGCCAAAATGTTCTGCGCGGCAAATTAAAGAACGACGCCGGAGCCGTCCCCGGTATCTCGGACGACGCCAACCGAGCCATCCGCGTCTGCTGGTTGTTCCACTTGGTCGGCGACCTGCATCAACCGCTGCACGCCGTCGCGCTCGTCGATGACAAGCTGTTCCCCAACGGAGACCACGGCGACCAAGGAGGCAACCTCTTGGCGATTCGCGCCGACGCCAACGCGAAGCCGCAGCGACTACACGCTTATTGGGACGGCATTCTGGGGTTCGACTCTCGCTTCGGTACCGTCTGCGACGACGCTGATCTGTTGTCACGCGATCCAACACTCGCTCCGGACAAGCTCGAAGAACTCACAACTCACAAGCACCCGCGCGATTGGGCCGCCGAAAGTTTCGCGGCGGCGAAGGCACATGCCTACCTCGATGGCAAGCTACCATTGGTTTTGTACTCCGAAGTCGACAGCAAAAAGATTGCCGAGGACAAAGTCCCCGCCGTCTCCACCGTCGATGGAGCCCAGTCCCGCACTCTCGCTCGCCGCCGCATCGTGCTCGCCGGCAACCGGCTGGCAGAGATGCTGAAGACGGTGCTTTCCAAGTGACCGGTTTAACCCCAACGCCATCGGCGTGGGCGCGATCAGAACTGACGGCGTTCGTTCACGCACGCCGTTGGCGTGGCGGTTAAACGACTTTCCAAAAATTTGGCGTGACAACCCGTGAGGGTTCGGCCCTTTCCTGGTAGGACATTCCTTCTTGAGGAGCCTCGCCATGTCAGCGTCCGAACCGAATCGCTCTGAATTGCCGCCACACACGCCGAGTCGCGAGGAGCTTGCCGTCGCGCCGACTCAAGCCTTGCGGCCGGACGAGTCGTCGTCGCAATTGGTATCGTTGCTGGATGAATACCTTGCCGAGCTACAGGCCGGCAGACAACCCGATCGCGTGAAGCTCTTGGCCGAGCATCCCGAACTCGCCGCTCAGCTTGAGCAGTGCTTATCCGGGATCGAGTTCATTCATCGCGCTTCGGCACCGGCCGCAAAATCTGGAATGCCGACGCACCTCGGCGACTTCCGCATCGTGCGCGAAGTCGGTCGGGGCGGAATGGGTGTCGTTTATGAAGCCGAACAGATTTCGCTCAAGCGCCGAGTCGCCCTGAAAGTGCTGCGCTTCGGAGCGGCCGCCGACATCGAGGCGATGCAACGCTTCCAACGTGAGGCAGAGACTGTCGCGACGTTGCATCACACGAACATCGTCCCGATCTTCGCCATCGGCTGCGAAGGGGGCGTGAACTACTACGCGATGCAGTTCATCGAAGGGCAGAGCTTGGCCAACGTAGGCGAGTCACTCCGTGACTCGCATTCCGGTCACGGAGTGACCGGTCTACTTTGCGGCGACGTCGCCAACTGGGGCTTGCAAGCGGCTGAAGCACTCGCACACGCACACAGCGCGGCGTGATTCATCGCGACATCAAGCCGTCAAACTTGATTCTCGATCCTGACGGACGAATTTGGCTGACAGATTTTGGACTCGCCAAACGGATCGACGATGTGTCGCTGAGCATGGCGGGGGCGATCCTCGGCACGCCGCGATACATGAGTCCCGAACAAGCGGCAGCGTCGAAGAATCCGGTCGATCATCGGACAGACATCTACTCGCTCGGCGCGACGCTGTACGAACTGGCGACCGGGCGTCCGCTGTTCGAGGGGGACTCGCCGCACGCGGTCATCACGCAGATTCTTACGACCGAGCCGCCGGCTCCGCGCGTGATCTGTCCGAACCTGCCGCGTGACTTCGAGACGATCATCGTCAAATGCCTCGCGAAGGAACCGAACCGGCGCTACGCGACGGCTCAAGCATTGGCGGATGATCTGCGAGCGTTCGTCGAAGGCCGAGCGATCAGGGCTAGACGTTCGACGTTGGCCGAGCAAGCGGCTCGCTGGTTCAAGCAGCAGAAGCGGAGCGTCGGCGTCGCGGCGGCTGCGGTCGCGGCAACGATTGCGGTTGTCATCGGCAGCCTCATCGCGTGGCAAATGCACGGGCAATCGCGGCTGGGATATCTGACGCTCAACACGCCGCGCGATGGCGATCAGCGGGCCGAGGTCGCCGAGGTGCTGACGCTCGATGACAAGCCAGTCGGCGCGCCGTTCACGTTGCCGACGAAAGAGCCGCTCGCGTTGACGGAGGGGGCGTATCGGCTGCGGCTGACCGCGCCGTCGAAAGTTAGTCAGACGTACTTGTTCGACATCGCGGCCGGTGCGCAGTTGACGCAAGACGTCGGATTGGTGAATGAAACCGTCGGCTACGCGATCTCACTGCGCTCGCCGGTGGGAGTCGAGGTGGTTCAAAGTAGCCGTCACGTTCCGCGTGACGAAAGCCGAACGTCTACTGGCGCGGTTCGCGCGAACGACGCTCAAGCGACCAAGAACGCTGACTCTGCATCCGGCTTTCCTCACGCGGAGCGTGAGGGCTACGTTGAACCGCGTCTCTTTGTCGGGCCACAAGACAGCAGCAAGCCGACGTTGCGGTGTTATGCCGCGAACTCGCAGCCGGGTTGGAAGCCGGATGGGACGCGCGAGACAGAGGTCGCGCCGTTGTGGGAGGCGAATTGGAGTCTCGAA
>JAYVQJ010001039.1:0-4148 GCA_043777235.1 Planctomycetia bacterium | reverse complement strand
AAGTTTGATCGTGGCAAGTAACCCGAAGCGTTAGCGAGGGCGAACGCTTCATGGAATTCTGGAAATGCGGGCGTTCTGGAGGACTCGCCCTCGCTAACGCTTCGGGTTAATTTGCGAGCGGGATTCTAGCGCCGTCTGAAACCGTCAGTCCACGAGCAACTTGGCAACTTCGACAACTTCACCATGCCGACTTCCAAACCTGCCACGCGAAGCGATGACCGAAAGCAACGTGCCCTCAAAATCGCTCGTCAATTGGCGAAGACGTACGCCGATGCCGAGTGTGCCTTGAAGCACGACAACCCGTTTCAATTGCTCGCGGCGACCATCCTGTCGGCTCAATGCACCGACGAGCGGGTCAACATGGTGACTCCGGCGTTGTTCGCGAAGTATCCAACTCCCGCTGCGCTGGCCGCATCGCAGCAGGCCGATGTCGAGAAGATCGTTCAATCGACCGGCTTCTTCCGAGCGAAGGCGACGAACCTGCGCGGCATGGCTCAAGCTTTGGTCGATCAGTTCGGCGGCGAGCTGCCTCGCACGCTGGAAGAGATGGTCACACTACCGGGAGTTGGCCGAAAGACGGCGAACGTGGTGCTTGGCACTGCGTTCGGTTTGCCGACGGGAGTTGTTGTCGATACGCACGTCAAACGTCTCACGCGACTCTTAGGGCTGACGAAGAACCTCGACCCGGTGAAGATTGAACGCGACTTGGCGGCGTTGTTGCCGAAGTCGGAATGGATCAACTTCTCACACCGACTGATTCACCACGGCCGTCGCATCTGCAACGCTCGCAAACCCAATTGTCCGGAATGTCCGCTGTTGAAACTGTGTCCGCGCGTCGGATTGCGGCCGTTGTCCACGTAACCGTCCCGCTCTGCGAGCCGGTTGAATGCCGAGAGAATTCACGAATGCGTCCGCATCGCAACAACTTTGAAGCGTTCATTCGTCCGGCACTGATCTGGATCGCCGTTTTGAGTTCGACCGTTTGGGCGGCTGAGCCGCTGGCCGGGAAGCCGTTCGAGGTTGCTCTCGAAAAGAAGGTCGGCGTTGCTTGGGGTGGCCAGATCGGGAACACGTTGCGAGACATCGTGCGGCAGCTCACCGCGTCGCAGCACGTTTCGATCCTCGTGGATCGACGAGTTGATCCGACCCAGTCCGTCGAGCTGACGGTCCCGCCGTCACCGTTGCGAGAAGTCTTGACCGCGTTGGCTCACGCAGTGGAATCCGAGACGTCACTCGTCAGCAACGTCGTCTATGTCGGTCCGGTTGATGCGGCCAAGAAACTTCGCACGTTGATCGAGCTTCGGAATAATGAGTTGTCGATGCTGACAAGCAATGCGGCAACGCCGAAATCACCGTGGCGGAATCGTCCCGTATTGCTGACGAAGAGGACTTCGTTCGCTTGGCAGGATCTCGATCGGCCGCGAGACATCCTCAAACAAGTCGGCGACAAGTTTCAGATCGAGATCGACGGGCTCGACAAACTGCCGCACGATCTGTGGGCGGGTGCGACGTTGCCGCAGATGACGGCGACCGAATCGCTGTCGCTGCTGCTCGTACAATTTGAATCGACGTTTGAATTCCTGCCTGACCGCGCGGCGGTTCGCATCGTGCCGATTCCGAAGGAAGTCTCGGTCGAAAGAACTCACGCGATTCCCGCGAACTCGACCGCGAACGTCGGATCGGTTCGCGAGCAATTCCCGGATGTCGAGATCGAACAAGCCGGCGCAAAGCTGATCGTCCGCGGCACCGTCGAGCAGCACGCAGAGATTGCCGAATGGTTGAAATCGGGAGGACCGAAGCCGGTGAAACCTCCTGCGAACAAGCCCAAGACGAAACTTGCCAACCGACGCTTCACGCTCAAGCAAATGAATGTTGCGCTGGGTGATGTCATCAAGACCTTCACCGACTACGGAGTGCAGGTCGACTTCGACGCTGAGAAACTTGCGGCTGCAAATATCTCGCTCGACAAGAAGATCGACATCAATGCGAAGGAGGCTTCGGCCGAGAAACTGTTCCGCGAACTCTTCGAGCCGCACGGGATCGAAGTCACGATCGACGGCGACACCGTGCGGCTTCGGCCGAAAGCGAAATGAGCCGCGGTGACCTCCTCAAACGACAGCAGCCCGGCGGCTGAGTGCTCGTCGGGCTGCAAATTTGTGTGCGGACATCATGCCGGCAGAACAAGAGCGGTCGCGGCCTAGCTGGCCGTCGCTTCCAGTTGAACAAACGGGCTGATGCGGAAAACCTTCTCGGCAATCGCGTCCTTGTCGCCCTGAGACTTGGCTTTGGCGAATTTCGCGCGGAACTTCTTCAACTGTTCGCCGCGTTTGCGTCGTCGAGCCAATTCACGCTGTCGTTCACTTCGTCCCATGATTCGCTTTGACCTCGTACTGAAACGTTATCCGAAGGGATTTCCCCAAAATCAGGGGGCGACTTGTAGCGAGCCCGACAATGACGGTCAACCAGCCGACTCCCTTTTCGGACGTCACGGCATCGTTCATGCTGCGCCTTATGCCCACCCCGTTCGTTGCCGAACTGATTGTCGAGCCGTTTCTGACCGGCAAGCGAATCGACACGTTTCTGGCTCGGCATTTCCGCAACTATACGACGTTTCGGCTGCAACGGATCGTGCGCGCCGGCGAGGTGCGAATCAACGATGTCCTGGCCGACAACGACTCGCGCGTGTACCGTGATCAACGAGTCTCGGTGCGACTGATCGAGCCGCCCGACCGGCTATTGCCGCCAACTCCGGGGCCATTGCACGTCCTGTACGAGGACTCCTGGATCATGGTCGTCGTGAAGCCGGCCGGTCAGATCGCGCACCCGGCGGGCGATTACGCGACGAACTCGCTGGCCAATGTCATCCAGCATCACCTCGATCAGCAAACTCACTGGCGAGGTTTGTTACGGCCGGGGATCGTGCATCGGCTCGACCGGTTGACCAGCGGCGTGATGGTCGTGGCGAAGGAACACCTCTCGCACGGACTGCTGACCGAAGCATTCACGCGGCGGAAGGTTCACAAGACGTACCTCGCGCTCGTCATGGGAGTCGTCGCGGCGGATGCGGGAACGCTCGATAAACCGATCGGCGAATCGCTCGACCCCGAAAGCTGTTTGATGACGACGCATCCTGACGCGAGAGATGCGCGAACTGCGCTGACGCAGTTCCGAGTCATCGAACGATTCCCGGAACACACACTCGTCGAAGCGAAACCGGTTACCGGTCGGCACCACCAGATCCGAGTTCACTTTGCCGACCTCGGCCATCCCGTCGTCGATGACGAGTTTTATGGGCCGTTCGGTTGGATTAAGAAAGACCCCGACGGCAAAGCAATTCCGCTGCCAGCCGACCTTCGAGAACCGATCCCCGCAAGCGGCGATCAACAGTCTGCCCGTGACGACGAGGAGATGACTCGCGGAATTCCGGCGGAGTTCTTGCTGGTTGGTCGCCACGCCCTTCACGCGCACCGGCTCGAATTCCGACATCCAATCACTTGGGAGCCGTTGTCGTTCGAAGCCCCGCTGACAGAGGACATCGCCGTCGCTGTGTCACGGTTACGTTTGAACGTAGGCGAGTGACTCCGTGACTCGCATTTTCCGGTCACGGAGTGACCGGTCTACGGTTCGATCAAGCGGTCGCGGTTTGCAGCTTCGGAATCAGGTACTGAACCGTGCTGGCCATCGTGCTGAGGAAACCGTAGTCCTCCTCAGGAATCTGCACGCGATACAGCTTGCGGAGTTCCATGACGATGTCGAGGAAGTCCATGCTGTCGAGTTCCATCTGTTCGCGGAACGGGACTTCGTCCTTGAGAAACGCCAGATCATTGTCCGGCGCGATCCGGTTCAGAATTTTCAAAATCACTTGTCGAATCTGATCGGCGCTCATTCTTCTCACTCTCCCGAAAACCGTTTCACGATGACTGCGGAATTGATCCCCAACATACCAAACGAATTGTTGAGGATGTACTCGACTCGGTCCATTTTCCTCGGCGTGTTGGCCACGATTTGAGGCAGCTCGCAACGCGGGTCCGGCCGGTCGAGGTTGATTGTAGCGTGGGCTAAATGGTCGTCAAACGCGGGGAGATTGCCGAAAAGTTCAAGTGCCCCAGCGGCTCCCATCGCATGACCGATGAAACTCTTGGTGTTGT
>JAYVQJ010001038.1:0-4150 GCA_043777235.1 Planctomycetia bacterium | reverse complement strand
GACACGTCGGCATCCTCCGAGCGAAACCGGTCGCGTACTTCTCGGCCGAGTTCGGAATGCACGAGTCACTGCCGATTTACTCTGGTGGCCTCGGCGTCTTGTCTGGCGATCACGTGAAGAGTGCGTCGGACCTCGACATCCCACTGGTTGGAATCGGGCTGTTTTACAATCAAGGCTATTTCCGGCAGTGGATCGACGCGCAAGGCTGGCAACGCGAAGACTATCTCTACGTGAATCACAGTCGTTTGCCGCTACGACTGGCGACTTCGGACGGTGTGCCGGTGGTGGTTGAGCTGCCGACGCGCACCGGGATGATTTCCGCTCGCGTGTGGCAGTTGCAGGTCGGCCGCATCACGTTGTACCTGCTCGATTCGGACATCCCCGGCAACGCGCCGGAAGATCGGCAACTGACCGCTCGACTGTACGGCGGCGACACGCGCGTCCGCATTCGACAAGAACTGTTGCTCGGCGTCGGCGGTGTGAAAGCTCTCAAGCAACTTGGCATCACGCCGAGCGTTTTGCATCTCAACGAAGGTCACAGCGCGTTCGCCGCGTTGGAACTGATGCGACAGAAGATGCACGACGAAGGGATCGACCTCTGGGAATCCCAACGGCGAGTTGCTCGGCAGATTTGCTTCACGACACACACGCCCGTCCCAGCCGGACATGACCGATTCGATTCCGGCCTGATCGAAGAACATCTCGGCCCACTGCGTGAGCAAATGGGAATGGATCACGAGCAACTGATGTCGTTCGGCCGAGTCGATCGTCACAACGGCGGCGAGTCGTTCTGCATGACGGTCCTGGCGCTGAAGATGTCGCGGCGCGCGAATGCGGTCTCGTCGTTGCACGGCGAAGTCTCACGCAGCATGTGGACGTGTCTGTGGCCCGGTCGCGGCGAGGAAGAAATTCCGATCGGCCATATCACGAATGGCGTTCATACCCCGACATGGCTCGCGCCGCAGATGCGTGATCTCTACAACCATTGTCTCGGCACCGAATGGCAGCAGAAAGCCGGCACGCCCGAAGCCTGGGAAAAAGTGGACGACATCGCCGACAGTCAGCTTTGGGAAACGCACCTCTCGTGCAAGCAGGGCTTGTTCGACTTCGTGCGCCGCCGAGTTTCCTTTGAAGCCGAACGACGCGGTGAGGCTCCCGAAATCGTTTCGCAACTTCGCCGAGTGCTCAGCACCGACGCACTGACGATCGGTTTTGCTCGCCGCTTTGCGACCTACAAACGAGCCGACTTGATGCTGCGCGATCTCGATCTGTTGGCGAGTCTCGTCAACGACCCGCAGTTCCCGATTCAGTTCGTGTTCGCCGGCAAGGCCCATCCACACGATCAGCCGGGTAAACGCATCCTGCAAGAAATCTTCAAGGTCTCGCGCCTGCCGCAGTTCTTCGGCAAGGTCGTCTTCATCGAAGACTATGACATCAACGTCGGCCGAAACTTGGTGCAAGGGGTCGATGTCTGGCTCAACAACCCACGCAAGCCGCTCGAAGCCTCCGGGACCAGCGGCGAGAAGGTCGTACTCAACGGCGTGTTGAATTGCTCCGTGCTCGACGGCTGGTGGGCCGAAGCCTACGACGGCCGCAACGGCTTCGCGATCGGCCAAGGCGAAACACACTCCGACACCGGCCGCCACGACGGACAAGATGCCGAGTCGTTCTATGAAGTCTTACAACGCGAAGTCATCCCGCTGTTCTACGACCGCGACAAAGACGGTTTGCCGCGCGGCTGGATCGCGCGTGTGAAGCGAGCGATCCGAGGACTCGGCTGGCGATTCAGCGCCGATCGCATGGTCATGGACTACGTCCAGAAGTGCTACATCCCCGCCGCCGGCGGCCTGTCGAGCGACATGAGCCGCCTGTGATCGTTTAACCGCCACGCCAACGGCGTGCGTGCGAACGTCGGCCGTAATTTCACGTCGCGCCCACGCCGTTGGCGTTGGGGTTAAACGATCGCGGCCACATCCACCGAAACGCCGACCGAGTGTTGTTCGCCGCCGAGCACGACTCCCTTTACCGGGCTGACGTCGCCGAAGTCGCGGCCCCAGCCGAGCACGAGATGTTTGTCGGAGGGTTGCAGGTTATTGGTCGGATCAACGTCCAACCAGCCAACATCCGGGCAATAGACCGAGACCCAGGCGTGAGTCGCATCGGCTCCGACCAGACGTGGCTTGCCGGGTGTCGGAGTCGTGCGGAGATAGCCGCTGACGTAGCGTGCGGCCAATCCCAGCGATCGCAAGCACGCGATCTGCAAATGCGAGAAGTCTTGGCAAACGCCCCGCCGCTGCGCGAACACTTCGGCAACCGGCGTCGCGATCGTGGTGGACTTCGGATCGTATTGAAAATCGCGATGGATGCGTTCGGTCAGTTCGAGCAGCGCTTCCAGCAGCGGCCGCCCCGGCGTGAATGAAAGCCGTGCATAGTCGGCCAGTTCGACGCTGAACGGAACATGGCGTGACGGAAACGCGAACTGATACGCCTCCAAGCTGACCGCGTCGCGATTGGTTCGCAGCCGATCACGCACCGCATCCCATGCGGGAGTCAATCCGGGATCAACAGTGGCTCGCGGAAACACCTCAACCTCGTGGCTGGCCGTGACGCTCAGCGTGCGATGTGGCTCTTGCACGGAAAAAAACGTCAGCAGATTGCCGAAGTAATCCAGACGAGACGACAACACTGCCGGCTGCGGCTGAATCAACAACGTCGTCTGTTTGCAATGTTGCTCCGTCGTTTCTCGCGGCGTTAGATGCGCCAGGTTCTGGCACAACGTCACCGAAGATGAGTACTCGTAGGTCGTGATGTGAGTGATTTGGTAGAGCATGATTTTCAATGACGAATGACGACGGAAAGTTGTTCCAAGTTTGGTTCGGCGTGCGTCCGCCTTTATCCCGAAGGGATTACGCAGATGCAAGCTGAGCCAATCGTGGAACTCCTGAAGATTCAGCCGACGGCTATCACGAGTTGTTCTGCGACCGCTCGCTGACCATCCGCGTGCTGTTCGATCAGGAGATTCGCGGCCTCTAAAACTTCCTTGTCTTCCAAATCCCACACTCCGCCTGCGTCGAGGCGGCCGGACGTCATCGCTAAGTTGGCCAAGGTTTGGCCCATTCGCCAGTCCGGTCGGATGCGGTTGAGTTCAGCGAGCGCAGCGAGCAGGTCCAGACGTGTTTGCTCAGAAGATTTCATAGTCTGTCTCCAACTGAGCGGTGCTTGAGTCCCGTTAGGGACGGACTGAAAATAGCCCAGCACTTCAGGGCTGGGGCGAAGAGAAAACAACCACAAAGTCCCGTCAGGGACGACAGACAATGGTCGGTTATCTGTCGTCCCTGACGGGACTCAAAAGAACTAGAGCAACCCTCCTCCCAGCACTGAAGTGCTGGGCTATTTTTAAGTGTCCCTACCGGGACAAAAACGACACCGCGCGGTTTGAGTAACTGACAGCATTGATCGAGAACGACGATAGTTCCTGGCACCTTTGGCCTTCTCCGATGAGTCCACGACGTTCATACGCGGTCAGGCTCCCGATCCAGAGTGGTGTCGATACCACGCAGCAACCCACGCGCTTGGGGTATCGGGCGTACGGGAATCAGCTCGACGCGGTTGTCGTATTAAATCACCTGCACGGCCTGCCCAGGCTGAATGCCCAGCGACTGCCGAATCGTGAGCGAAATAACGACTTGGAATTCTGGTGAAACCGTGACCGTATTCATGTCATCAATCTCATCGGGGTGGCGTTTGTTTTGTCTCTGAACCTGTCCAACGGTTCTTGACACCTTTGGTCCATCCCGCTTGGGTTCGTGTCGGTGGCAATCTAATCCTCAAATTTCTTATTGGTTACGCTAAACCAGAATGCAAGTCCTGAGAAAACAGCGAGCATCACGTCCAGCGCATATCAACCGTATTGACCTGTGAGGACTTGTGCGAGGAAGTCGTCGTTCCAACCGGCGATTTGCATTTTGCCTCGCAGGCTTTCTTGGAGTGGATGGTGCTTGAGTCGCGTGATGGCGAAGCGTCTTAACCAACTGATACGGATCGCAAGAAATCACTGCGCGTTTTCCCGTTCGGCTCGTCACGCGGAGCGGTGACGGCTACGTAGCCATCATCGCTCCGCGTGATGAGCCGAGCGCTTCACACAGCGCAG
>JAYVQJ010001037.1:0-4151 GCA_043777235.1 Planctomycetia bacterium | reverse complement strand
TTAGATCGTGTGTCGTTGAAAATCGAGTCGGGAATCACCGGCTTGCTGGGGCCGAATGGAGCAGGCAAGACGACGTTGATCAAGGTGCTGCTGGGACTGGTCAAGACCAGCAGCGGGCGCGGACGGTTGCTGAACTTTGAACTCGGTTCGCAGTATCGCGAGATCCGAGCCAACGTCGGCTACATGCCCGAAGACGACTGCTTCTTGCATGGCATGACTGGCATCGAGTGCGTGCAGTTCGTGGCTCAGCTTTCACTCATTCCCGCCATCGAGGCGTTGCGTCGATCGCATGAGATCCTCGACTTCTGCGGACTCGCTCAGGAACGCTATCGCACGGTCGAGACGTATTCGACGGGAATGCGTCAGAAGTTGCGATTCGCTCAAGCGATCGTCCACGATCCGCCGGTGCTGATTCTGGATGAGCCGACGTCGGGACTCGATCCCGAAGAGCGGGTCGTCATGCTCAATCGCATTCGCGTGTTGGCTCGCGATCATGGGAAGGCGGTGCTGATCTGCACGCACATCCTTCCCGACGTGCAGTCGATCAGCGATGCCGTGGTGATTCTGGCTCGTGGCCGCGTGCAGGTTGCCGAGCGATTGTCCGAACTGAGCCGTCCGGCAGAGCCGTCACTGGAGGTTCGATTGCTCGGTGCATCCGACCGCTTCAGCGATTCGATCAGTCGCCGTGGCGTGTCCGTCGAATCGCGGCCTGACGGCACGCTGGTTCTGCGAGGTGATCCGAAGGACTTGGCGACTCAGGCCTGGCAGGTGGCGGAGCAGTGCGGAGTAGGCGTCCGGTCGCTGACGCCGTCTCGCAACTCGCTCGAAGAAATCTTTCTGAAGGCTGTTCGCGAGGGGGCTACGAAATGACGGACTCTTCGCTCGATCAATCGACTGAGGCCGTGCCTCCCGCACAGATCGAATCTGATGGCAACCCGGATGGCCGTGGCGTGAATCGGCTCGGCTATCGTGGTTGGTCGGGCCGGTTGGAATCGGGCTGGATGCGTTGGACGGTGATCTCATCCGTGGGCATCCGCCGAGCGTGGCAGAGTCGCTGGCTGCGGCGTATGTTGTTCTTCGCGTGGTTGCCGGCGGTGTGGTTCGGCATCGGTTTCTTTCTCTGGGAACAAGCCGCGCTGTATCCGGAATGGCGACAGACTCTGCGACCATTTCTGCAGTCGATGCCACCCACGGCGGAGTTCAATCAGATTCGGGAATCGGTTCGCACGGGTAACTTGGAAAACAGCCGGCACACGGTCTGGGCTTGGCTATTGCAAACGCTGTTTCGTTATCCGCAGGGAGTGCTGATGGTGATGATGGTGGGCTTGATTGCTCCGCCGATGATCTCGCAGGACGTTCGTTCGCGAGCGTTCCTGTTGTACTTCTCGCGACCGCTGACTCGCGCCGAGTACTTGCTGGGCAAGCTGGCCAGCGTGTGGGTGTATCTGTCGGTGATTTCGACGCTGCCCGCGCTGACTCTGTACGTGCTCGGAGTTTTGTTGTCGCCGAATTTGGGTGTTGTGTCCGCGACGTGGGATCTGCCGTTTCGGATCGTCGCGGCGTCGCTCGTGTTGATGCTGCCCACGTCGATCTTAGCGCTCTGCTTTTCGTCATTGACTCAAGAGAGCCGTTACGCGGGCTTTGGTTGGTTCGCCGTTTGGATTATGGGCTGGTTCACCTTCACCGCCGCGTCATCGGCAGAAGCCTTCGGGACCATGCGTGCTCAGCAAGAGGCGATCCAGGCCGGCCGACAAATGGTGGTGGAGCAATCGGCTTGGACTCATGTGTCGCTGTATCACACGCTGGGCCGAGTGCAGTCGTGGGTATTTGGCTTTGCGGAGTTTCGCGACGTGTTAGTCTCATCGGTGATCCTCGTTGCCGTGACGGTGATTGCTCTGATGGTTCTGCTGCGGCGAATTTCGGCTCCAATGCGTGTTTGATGTTTTTCAAGCACACTAACCCGCCGCGTCAGCGAGGGCGAACGCTTCAAGCGGCTCTGATTTCGCAATTGAGGCGCAGTGACGTTCGCCCTCGCTGACGCTGCGGGTTAGTGTGGGCGCGGCTCAGCCGCGCCAAGGTGTTTCAATGATCGAACTGCGGAACGTCACGAAATTGTACGGCAAGGTGATCGGCGTGAATGATTTCACGTTGAAGCTGGGGCCGGGTGCGTACGGACTGCTGGGACCAAACGGTTCAGGGAAATCGACGCTGCTCAATTTGATCACCGGCCAGCTTCGGCCAACGTTGGGCAGCGTGCGTGTGCTGGGGGAGTCGCCTCGCAACAACGCCAGTCTGTTTCGCCGGCTGGGATACTGCCCTGGCAGCGAGGGTCTGTATGCGAGCGTTTCGGCTTTTGACTGGGTGAAGTACTTGCAGCAGCTTCAAGGCATGACCGCTCAACAGGCGGCCGCGGCAACCGAGAAGGCTCTCGAATTGGTGGGCATGACTCAGGCGATGCACCGGCCGATTTCGAGTTACTCACGCGGCATGAGGCAACGCACGAAACTGGCTCAAGCAATCGCGCATGATCCCGACTTCCTGATTCTCGATGAGCCGTTCAATGGACTTGATCCCGTCGGACGACACGAACTGACCGCCGTGCTTCGCAAGTGGATCGGACAGGGCAAGAGCTTGCTGTTCGCGAGCCATTTATTGCACGAGATTGAATCGCTCACGCAATCATTCCTGCTGATCTGCGGCGGACGATTGCTGGCCTCCGGAACGGCGCAAGACGTCCACGCGATGATGGTGGGATTGCCGAACGAAGTCGCGTTGCGCGGCAATGATCCTCACGCTTTGGCGGCACTGTTGCTGCGCGAGCATGCGGTCGATTCGGCGCGGATCGCCGACGGAATGCTGACTGTGGCGACTCAGCAACCGGGTCGATTGTTCGAGCAACTTCCCCGCTGGCTCAAAGAGTCAGGATTGGAAGTTTCGGAAATGCACTCGGCGGACGAGTCGTTGCAGGAGTTGTTCAATTCCCTGATGAAGCTGCATCGAGGTGAACTGTGATTGGCAACGTGGGTGCGGTGTTTTTGTTCGAGTGGAAGCGAGCGTTGACTCTGCCGCGCATGGCTTGGTGGGCCGTGCTGGCCGCGTTCCCGATCTTCATCGTCGGAGTCATTCGCTTCACGATGCCGACGGAACCGGGCCGAGCTTTTCCGAATGACGATGTGAAGCGGCAGTTCTGGTCCGGGATGCTCTACGCCTTGGTCCCGATGCTGGTGTCGATGCTCGGAACGCTGCTGTGGGCGACGCCGGCAATCTCGGCCGAACTGGAACGGCGGAGCTGGGTCTATTTGACTGTGCGACCGAACGGCGGCCCGGCGGTGTTGCTCGGAAAATATCTGGCGACCGTGACGTGGGTGATTCCGCCAGCGCTGCTCGGCCTGTCGATCGCCGTCCCGCTCGCCGACTCCGGCGATGGCTGGCGATTGTGGTGGACGATGGTCCGATTGGTCTGCCTCTCGTGCCCGGCCTATGGAGCGATCTACTTGCTGCTGGGCACGCTGCTGCCTCGTCGCGCGTTGGTACTGGCCGTGGCCTACACGTTGATCTTTGAATTGATCGTCGCCCTGGTCCCTGCGGTCATCAACAAATTGACGATTCAATACCGCCTTCGTGCGCTGCTTGTTGATTGGTGCGATCTCGCCCTCACTGGTTCCGGAGGCCGTCCGTCCGGCGTGCTGGCTTTGATCGGAAACGATCCCGCCTGGCAACACGTTCTGGTTCTGGTGCTACTGCCGCCGGTCCTGCTGTTGGGCTCCTTCACGATCCTGCGCTGGAGCGAATTCTCCTCGTCCGCCGAATCCGATGTCTGAGATCGTCGATCCGCACGGACGAAAACTATGTCATTACGGATTAGCGTCCATCACCGGGCGTGTCATCCGCGATCACCGGGCCAGCACTTCACGCAGCAGGTCATTGTTCGGATACGGATGGCCTTTGTATTGCGTGAAGGCTTCGCCGAAGGCGGTTCCGATTTGAGAGCCGCGGGAGGCGCTCCAGCGGCGGCAGCTTTCGAGGTACTCGTCAACGCCGTGTTGCTTCCGCAGCCATTCGCGCTGGCTGGCATGACAGGCGAGCATCTTCAGTTTCAGATCGAACGTGGCGGAGATGTCGAGGATGAACTCCGGCTCGATGGGGCGGCC